>NZ_JAAIWM010000002.1:600000-872350 GCF_011008845.1 Bacillus mesophilus
TATGATCTAATCCTAATCTATCTACCTGAAGCATCTCCAATGCCTCACTGGCAATATCTTTATGAATGACACCGTTTCCTCTAACCTGTGCAAAATCACGAACTCTCCTTAGTAACCTGTTTGCTATTCTAGGAGTTCCTCTAGATCTTCTCGCGATCTCAATTGTTGCTTCTTTTACAATTTCTACTTCAAGGATTGAAGCAGCACGTTCTACAATGTCAGCTAATTGTTCCTCATTATAATATTCTAATCGGCTTAACACACCAAACCTGTCACGAAGAGGAGCTGATAATGCACCTGCTCTTGTTGTAGCTCCAACAAGGGTAAAAGGAGGCAAGTCAATTCGTACAGACCGGGCAGTTGGACCTTTTCCGATCACAATATCTATGCAAAAATCCTCCATAGCTGGGTAAAGCACTTCTTCTATCGTACGTTGAAGTCGATGAATTTCATCAATAAAGAGGACATCACCAGGCTCTAATGCTGTTAAGATGGCTGCTAAATCTCCAGGACGTTCAATAGCAGGGCCGGAAGTTGTTCTGATTTGGACACCCATTTCATTTGCGATAATAGTGGCTAATGTTGTTTTTCCAAGGCCAGGCGGTCCATATAAAAGCACATGGTCCAACGTTTCATTTCTCATTTTTGCAGCTTCAATAAAAATTTTTAAATTTTCCTTTACCTTTGTCTGGCCAATATAGTGTTCAAGAAGTTGTGGTCGGAGTGTTTGATCAAGGGACTCTTCTTCAAACACTGCTTCTACTGAAACTAGACGTTCATCCAAATTAGTTTCCCCTCCTTATTATTTACCTTGAACTAACTGAAGTAATGCTACTTTTATGTATTGGTCGGTAGTCATGTTTTCCTTTTCTAAATGAGGAACAACCTTCTTTATTTCACGGTCAGCATAGCCCAGTACCTTTAATGCTTCAAGTGCTTCCTCAAGTGCGATATTTGATTCTCGATTGCCTCTCTGAACTGAAGTAGCATTCTGGGCAACACTTGTATCCATTACATCAGATACCTTTCCTTTTAAATCAAGAATAATTTGTCTAGCGGTTTTCTTTCCAACTCCTGGGAATTTGACTAAGAAAGCCTCATCTTCGTCTTCAATCGCGGATACCACTTGTTCTGGTCTTCCAAATGCCAAAATGGCAAGCGCTCCTCTTGGTCCAATACCCGTAACATTTAAAAGCTTCATAAATAGCGAACGATCTTTTCGAGTAGGAAATCCGTATAATGCTAAAATGTCCTCTCTGACATGCTGATATGTAAAGATAATCGTTTCTTGATTTTGCTCGTATATATATGGATTGGGAGTATGTATTAAGTAACCCATTCCTTGATGATCAATAACTATATACTCTGGATTTACGTCAACAATTTGTCCCTTTATAAACTCAATCAACTTTCTCTCTCCCTTAAATAGGCTGTTTATATTTTAGCATAAAAATAATGCTACAACAGTATAAAAAGCGCAAGCGCCCGGTTTAGCCCCGACAAGCAAATGTTCCTTGAAGAGAAAAAGGGCGACCTTTCCCTTTTACTCTTCAAGGGTTATTTGACCAAGGAAAAAGTGTTGTTTCTTTTTCCCTCGAGGTAAGATGAAATTGCAAAGATCGTTGCAATTTCATCTTGGCTGGGCGCTGGAGCTAGATTACTACAGATATATCGTTTTATGAATAACACTAATAACTATAATTTCTTATTATTTGTATAAAAGCCGCAAGCTCTCGGCTCCTCCTTGATAAACTGTAAATAAAAGAAAATTATACTTAAAGTAAGGAGAGAAACTTAACATAAAATAAGGCGAACCGCTGTGGTTCACCTTGTTACCTTAAGGAGACATAGAAAAAGGCTTAAATACCTCTAAAACTTCTACATAATTGTCCTTAGAACGAATTGGTATTCCTTTTTTTAATTCTTCATGTTTTCTACTTTCAAGTTTACTAACATCAATTTGAAAAAATGATTGTATAACATTTTCGGCATCTGGCTTCCCATTAAAAATGGTCAGGGTTCCATTGCTCGTTAATCCAAAATATCCATTTGCTTTTAGTAACGGTGAAATATCATCTATTTGTTTTTGAAAAACAATTAGTTGCTCGTCCTGATCGATAAGCTGCCAAGAATCATATGCAGCCCAGAAATCCTCCATTGACCAAATTGTTTCTTCAATAATTTCTTCACTAACTTCTCCATCTAAGTATACTCGCTCCAAAATAACCGTAACGGTTAGTGGTCCTGTGACCATCTGAGCTTCTTGTTCATTTGACTTAACAGTGGGCTGCTCTTCTGCTGACGTGATTAGAATCCCTGTTAGACTAAAAAGAATAAGTCCTAACCAGAGGATTTTTGTATACTGATTTTTGACTTTCATTGTATACACCTCTTTTACAAGTTGATACTACTAAATATAGGTAAACAGTAGTTTAGTCTATCCAGACGATGAAATTATATCCAGTATATTTGCTTTTTCTTTCTTACAACAAATTTATATTGACTATACCTTGCTTCTCCCATAATAATTAAGTTGTCAGAGTCGCATTAACGAGGTGTTATATGAAGATTGAAAGCGTTATTATATTAGTTAACAAAATGTGTGATGAATCAAGATACACAAAAGCTCGTGAAATTATATATAAAGAATGGGATCGCCTCACAGAATCTAAAACATATACGCTATTAAATAAAAATGCTAAAGAATTTGTTATGATTATAAAGGCTGAAAAAGAGGATGGATCTTTTGAAGCTTTAACATTTTCGGAAAAAAAGACCTTAAATTTATTTAACCAGTATATAAGAGATACCAACTTATCTTTTGCTAAGCGGATTTATCACGCAAATATAGAGCTCTTTGAAAAAAAGGCAGCTCAAAACTGGCTTCATGGTGATGCTAAAATTTTTTATGATGCTTGGAAAAAGTTCATAAATGAACCTAACAAATAGTTCTCAAAAAAAAGAGTAGGTAAAAACCTACTCTACAAAATGAAACACCAGATACTTCTATTTATTTTGTGTCACGGAAAGGAGTTCGAATGGCATCATCAATCTCTTCTCCAAGCTCTTGAAACATATCACGAACGTCCTCATCTAAATCTCCAGTTGGTCCACCATCTCTTAACTCATTATCAATATTGCGTGCTCTTGTAAAAATGCTTTCATCCGTTACCACTCTCACATCTTTCCCAGCGGTTACAGAACGAATGGCATCACGCACTTCTTCCTTAACTGTTGCATCATTACGATCATTTGTGTCGATTGCAACTAATACATCGTCTCCACTAACAATCGTTCTAACGTCATCAACATTTTTCACACGTTGTACACGGTTAGAAATATCCTCCGCTAAACGACCATTGTAGTTATGATCATAGGAAGAACGTGCGTTGTTGTCTCTCCCTGCCATTTGACCATGATAGTTATAGTCAGTACGTGCAAAACGATTATCACGTGCTAAGCCGTTATCGTTTGCTGCATTTGGTCTTGTAGGGTTATTAACCCCTTTGTTATCGCCATAATCTTGTAGTGTTCTGTTGTCATAGCGAATACCTGTAAGACCGTCGTTATCGTTGAACTCATTTCTGACATTCTTACGTCCACCATCGTTTTGCTGATCAATAAATCCATCATCTCTTGTCCCGATGTTTCCACGGTAATTAACATCGTTTCCAGTGGCTCTATCATTATAACCTGCACGATTGGTGTTTCTTGTATTGTTATTAACCCCACGAACATTGTTACCTCTATTGTTATTGTTATCTCCTGCACGATCTAGCATTTCTGTTACAGGTCCATCATTATCACGCTCTGGTAATATTGCATTACCTGTGTTATTGTCATTTGCATTATTTTCATCTGAGTAATACCCTACTTGTCTCATGCCATTTCCACCCATGGCACCTTCATCTGCATTGTTATTACAAGCAGTAAGACCACTTAATAAGAAAGCGGTTGACAGTGTATACAAGATTTTTTTATTCAACGCAAATACCCCCCACAGTTATGATAGATCGTTATGAGTGTTTAAACACTCCTTACTATCTTGGCAGTTTGAGGGGGGAATTAATCTGTTATATATCGGCAGTTACGCGAACTACTTCCACATTACGTTAAAACTTGGGAGGAGCAGCAGCTAATTCACGTTTATGATGTGACTGGTTATGTAATTTTTCAATTATTCTTCTGTCTTCCTCTGGTATGTCTTCACCTCTTAAATATTTATCAATCATATTATAAGTGGTGCCCATTTCATTTTCATCTGTTTGACCTTCCCAAAGCCCCGCACTTGGTGCCTTGTTTACAACCTCTTCTGGAACACCTAGAGCAATCGCCAATTCTCTAACTTCACCCTTAGTAAAGTGGACTAGTGGAACTAAATCAACACCACCATCTCCGTACTTTGTAAAATAACCAGTATGCCATTCTGCTGCATTATCCGTTCCTACGACTAAATAACCGAAATTATTAGCAACAGCATATAGAGTAGTCATGCGAAGGCGAGCTCTAGTATTAGCGTCCCCAAGCTTAGCTGCTTTCTCATTCCATTGTTCCTTTTGTTTTAACTGCTGTTCTAATTCAGAGAATAAAGTTTCGTGTGTAGATGTTAAATCAATTAATAAATGATCTATTCCACTACTATTGACTACCCTCAGTGCATCCTCTTGATCATTAGGGTTACTCTTACATGGCATAATCAATCCTAGAGATTGGTTCGGGAAAGCTCGTTTAATAAGATGAGTAACAACTGCAGAATCAATCCCGCCGCTAATGCCAACGATTGCTCCATTTAATCCAGCACCGTTCACTTTCTCTTGTAACCATCGAACAAGCTTTTCAATTTTTTCTTCCATGTTTGTCTTCCTTTCCAAATTCAACTTTCTCATATCTTACCATAAGAAATAATTTTTCTAAAAGAACTTCATCTAGTATTTATTTTTTTTGTTTACACTATATAACAAAAGAGCTACGGGGCATTTCTCTAAGATTACTGTATTATGCTGAACATATTAAATTCTAGAACATAAAAAGGACGATTCAAAAGAATCGTCCCCTTACTATTATAGATTAAAATCGTCATCATCATCAAAATCTGGCATACCTAATGGCCCTTGTGTCGGAAATCCTGGTTGTGCTGTTGGATAACCCGGTACTCCTGGAAAACCTTGCTGAGGTGCTGCTGGGTAACCTGGTGCTGCTCCAAACCCTGGTTGAGGTGCCATTGGAAAACCTGGCGTGCCGTACCCCTGTTGAGGTGCTACTGGATACCCCGGGGCTCCTGCTTGGAATCCTGGTGCTCCATAACCTGGTGCTACTTGGTAACCTGGTGTTCCTGGATAACCTGGATAACCTGGAATACCATAACCTGGTCTTACTGTTTCTTGATCTAGGTCAGCTTCAAAATCCGGAGCTTCTGCTTCCCATGCGCGGGGAACTCCGTAGCCTGGTGTGAAACCTGGAAAACCTGGAACGCCAAATCCCGGTTGCATCCCTGGAAATCCTGGTTCTCTAAATCCACCTTCAGGTACTCCATCAAAATCTACATCCTCACCAACAGGAAAACCTGAGAAGCCTGGTTGAGCTCCTTGCTGGAATCCTTGCTGGAATCCTTGCTGAAACCCTGGTTGAGCGCCTGGCTGGAATCCTGGTTGGAATCCTGGTTGAACTCCTGGTTGGAATCCTTGCTGGAATCCTGGTTGAACTCCTGGTTGGAATCCTTGCTGGAATCCTGGTTGTGCGCCTGCCTGAAATCCTGGTTGGAATCCTTCCTGGAAGCCTGGTGCAGGGTAGCCACTGAAACCAGGTTGTTGGAAGTGAGGCTGTGGAAAGCCTGGCTGTCCTCCAGGAAACATTGGCATTTCTGGCATATCATCTAAATCAGTATCAACTCCTGCAACGGCTGTTGGATAGCCCGGTTGTGGATATCCTGGTTGACCAAAAAATGGTGCAGGTCCTGGTGCTCCACCTGGTGCAGGCCCATATGGATGAAAGTTAAAACCGTATCCGGGATTAATACCTGTTATTGGTATACAGTATCCTCCCTGATAAGGTGCTTGTTGTGGAGGAAGTTCTGGACCTGGCGCAGTTGGAACAACTGGCTCATCCGCTTCATCAACCGCAGGTGAAACAGCTGTTGGTGGCTGTTGCGGAATATAAGTTGGTGCATTTTGATAAGCCATATTTATATTATAATTATTAATATCCATCTCAAGTTGAGGCAATTGAGGTAGCTTTGGTGCATAAGGCATTTTCGGCATTTCTTTCATTACCTCTGGCTTAACCGGCGTCTCCTTCACAACGGGCTTAGGAGCCGGAGATAGATCTTTAAATGGATGAACCACTTCTTCTTTTATTGGCGCAATAGGTGCCTCTTTAATAGGTGTTTCTTTAGCCTGTGAAACTGGTGCCTCTTTCGTAATCGGTGCTTCCTTCTTTACTTGAACCCCGGCTGTAGGAACCTTAACTTTCATTCCGGGCATAATCATATCTGGATTACTAAGTTGTGAATTTACTTGCTTTAATTCTTCAAAATCAACACCGTATTTTTGAGCAATCTTCCAAAGAGTATCACCCTTTTGAACAATATGGATTTTCACGATATATCCCTCCCATGGCAAATTCTTTATCAGTCTATGCAGCATTCGCCTAATTGCCACTCTTACTCATCACAACTTATGCACATAGATAAAAAATTATGCTACTTGAAAAGTAGGACATACAACTAGAAAACCCAGTTATACAAGGGCATTTGACGGGACATGATACTCCTGAATGCTTAGGAAAAACAATTATTTAGCCTACGTTTTAAACTTTGTTGTTGATTTTCATTACAGGACACTCGCTTTCCGCGGGCGAATTCGGGAGCCTCCTCGGCGAAATGCGCGCATGCTGGGTCTCCCGTGACCCGCTCTCCCGCGCTTGCACGGGATGTGCTGACCTCTTCACTCGCGTCCTTCCACTACAATCAACAGTGCAAAAAATTAACACTGTTCTTTAACACAGCCATAATTTTGAATACGTATCAACGTTTCATCGTACTCTACTAATTTATTTTCAAAAACAACGTCATTTCAAAAGGCAGTTGAAGTTTGATTTTTGATCGTCAAAAAAAGCTAGGTTAGCACCTAGCTTCAATTTGGACGCTCCAGCATTCTATTTAATGCAAGAATAGCGTTATCGGCAATAGATTTCTCTACCTTTATTTGATTTTTCACTTCTCCAGCTTCTAGTGTTTCCAATGACCATAGAAGATGTGGTAAATCTATTCGATTCATCGTTAGACAGGGACACATATGCGGGTTAAGTGAAATAATTTCTTTGTCAGGATGATTTGAGATAATTCTCTTAACAAGATTCATTTCTGTTCCGATTGCCCATTTGCTTCCTGCTTCTGCCTTTTCAATCGTATCTATAATATATTTAGTTGAACCAGCGTAATCAGATAAAGCGACTACTTCACGGCTACATTCTGGGTGAACAATAATGTTCATATCAGGTTTTTCTGCTCTAACTGTAGCAATATTCTGCACTGTAAAGTTCTCATGTACGGAACAGTGACCTTTCCATAAAATAACCTTTACATCTTCAATATTTCCATCATATTCGAGTACATCTTTAATTGGGTCCCAAATCGCCATTTGGTCAAGTGGAACACCAAGATCAAATGCTGTATTTCTGCCTAAATGTTGGTCAGGTAAAAAGAGAATTCTCTCTTTCTGGGTAAATGCCCAAGCTACCATACTCGTTGCATTAGAAGAGGTAACCGTTGCTCCCCCATATGATCCACAAAATGCTTTAATGGCAGCAGTAGAATTCACATAGGTAAGCGGTAGGATCGTATCACCAAAAAGGTTCATTAACTTTTCCCATGCACGTTGTGTTTGATGAATGTCTGCCATGTCAGCCATAGAACAGCCAGCACGCATATCTGGTAAAATAACCACTTGTTCTGGGGTTGTTAAAATATCAGCTGTTTCTGCCATAAAGTGAACACCACAAAATACAATATATTCAGCTAATGTATTAGCTGCCGATTCTTGGGCTAGCTGTAAAGAGTCACCAGTTGCATCTGCAAACTGTATGACCTCGTCTTTTTGATAGTGATGACCTGGAATAAAAAGCTTCTCACCAAATTTTTGCTTAATTTCACGAACACGATTTTCCATTTCCTCAACGGACATCGTTTTATATTTTTCTGGTAGCTGGTGATCTGTTGTTTTTAATGCCTCTAAAATATTCATTTACTTCTCCCCCTCACTTTTCCAGCCTGTAACAAAGCTTATATCCAGTGCCTTATATGAATGAGTTAGCAAACCAAGCGAGATATAATCTACTCCTGTTTGGCCATAATCCTTTAATGCATCAATCGTAATACCACCTGATGCTTCCGTTACGATATGGTTCGGAACTAGCTCTACAAATTCTGCTATCTCTGGTGGTTTACGGTTATCGAACATAATGACATCAGCGCCTGCTGCGACCGCTTCTAATACAGCTTCTCTGGATTCTGTTTCAACTTCAATCTTTATCATATGGCCGGTGTTTTCTCTTACAGCGTTAACTGCTTTAGTAATAGAACCACTAAAAGCGATATGATTGTCCTTAATCATTACTCCGTCATATAAACCAAAACGATGATTAGAACCACCACCACATTTAACAGCATACTTTTCAAACATACGCAGACCTGGAGTTGTCTTTCTAGTATCACAGATCTTCGTATGATCACTATCCAATGCTTTTACTGCAGCCGCTGTTAGGGTAGCGATCCCACTCATTCTTTGAAGTAAGTTTAAAATAATTCTTTCCCCTGTGAGTAAAGCAACGATAGGTCCCTTCACTGTCGCAATGATGTCACCTGGTACTAAAACCTCTCCATCTTTTTTGTACAAGTTGACTGATATGGTCGGATCAAATAAGTGAAGACACTCTTTTATCACATCCACACCCGCAAGAATTCCAGGCTCTTTTGCCAGAACCTTACCTTCTCCTATTTGTGAAGGAGGAAATATGGATGATGTTGTAAGATCTTGTTCGCCAATATCTTCAATTAAAAACCTTTTCAATTCTTCACGTAATTTTATAATATTCATCGTTTCCTCCTAATTTACAACGGCGTGTTCTAATGCATTTCTAGTAATTGTACGATGATCCCAAACTTTGTTTACATCTGGAAAATCAGCTCTATAGTGACCTCCACGACTCTCCTCACGGTGTAAGGCCGAGCTCGCTATTAGCCAAGCAGTCGTTATCATATTTAGTAAGCATATTTTTTCTTTATTAAAATGTAGCTCCTTGGGCTTGAGTTGAATATACGGTTCTAGTACCATCACAACCTCCTCTAGCTCACGCTTGCTACGGACAATACCCACGGATTTCATCATCATTTCTTTAATTTCTTCCTTAGTCGGAAGTTGGTTTTTTGATTGTACCGTCGGACGTTCGTCCCGTAGTGCTTTCTGAGAAACAGGGCGTGTCGCTTGGGATAAAATGAAATCCGCCATCAGATTTGAAAAGACTATTCCTTCAAGAAGGGAGTTACTCGCTAGGCGATTTGCACCATGCACCCCCGTACAGGCTACCTCTCCTATAGCAAATAGACCTGGAATTGTGCTTTGACTATATGAATCCACCTTAATTCCGCCCATCATAAAATGTGCTCCCGGAACAACCGGAATTTTACCATCACTAGGACTAATTCCATTACGCTTACATAGTGATGTAATCGTTGGAAAATGAGATGAAAAGTTTTCAATCATGGTTATATCTAAAAAAATACTTTCACCCTTTTTTACTTCCTCAAAGATCACTCTTGCTACTACGTCTCTAGGAGCTAAATCAAGAAGTGGATGCTGGCCTTCCATGATTTTACGTCCATTTTTAGTTACTAGGGTTGCTCCTTCTCCTCTAACGGCTTCTGAAATTAAACCTGGACAATGACCATTTACGTATAAAAGAGTAGGGTGAAATTGGATAAATTCCATATCGATTAAATCTGCACCAGCACGGTAAGCCATTGCGTATCCATCGCCAACGATACTATGGTCATTAGAGGAGTGCTCATATAATCCACCACAACCACCAGTAGCTAAGATTACATGGTTTGCGTAATAAGAAGTTAACTGAGAATGTTCATCAAGAGTTTGTACTCCAACACAACTACCATCATTTACAATAAGATCAATGGCAAGCTCATGTTCGATAATTTGTACTTTATTACAAAGCTTTTTCAAAAGAAACTGGACAAGAGCCTTTCCAGTTGCATCTCCACCTGCATGTAAAATTCTTCGGATTGAATGCGCACCTTCTTGCCCCAGCTTAATTCTACCTGCTTCATCTTTATCAAATTGCATACCTTGTTGTATTAGTTCTTCCATATAGCGAGGGCCTTCTTGAACAAGCGCTTTTACTGCACTTTCAAGATTATGTCCACAGCCAGCAAGAATTGTATCGTTAAAGTGTGTACTCCAGTCATCATCACTAGATATTGCAGCGGCGACACCGCCTTGAGCTAACATTGAATTACTATTATATTTTGATGACTTTGTGAAAATAATCACATTCTTTTCCATACATAGACGGTTTGCTGCAACTAATGCAGCTAATCCACTACCAATAATCACAACATCTGATTTGGGCATAAAAATGCCTCCTATTCAGCCAAGTGTTTACTTCTGTCTTGACACCTATATTTACATATATTTAAACTAATGACAAGAGTTTTTTTCCGACTCGATATTGAGTTTTTTGGTATGATAGAGAAACAAACTCTAAAAAAGCTAAATACAATCCCTTTAGATAGGGTTATGAATACATCAAATTAAATGAGAGTTATTAAAGGAAAAAGGATGATGATGGTGATATATCTAGACTATGCTGCAACTACTCCAATGAGGGAAGAAGCCATTCAAACATTTACTGAGGCTTCTAAGCACTTTTACGGAAATCCTAGTAGCCTTCATGATATTGGTACAAAAGCATCAACATTGTTAGAAACTTGTCGAGAAGAATTAGCAAGGTTATTTTCTGGTCAACCTCAAGGCGTATTCTTTACAAGTGGTGGATCGGAATCAAATATTCTTGCGATTCGCTCTTTACTTCAGGGCTCAACAAAAAAAGGGAAGCATCTTATTACAACGAAGATTGAGCACTCTTCAGTGTTTAACCTTTTTCAACAATTAGAAAAAGAAGGATATTCTGTAACCTACCTATCTGTAAATTCAAAAGGACAAGTAAGCCTAGATGAACTTAAAAAAGCAATTCAGCCAACAACCCTACTAGCATCTATACATCACGCTAGTTCAGAAATTGGGACAATTCAGCCTATAGAAGAAATCGGTAGACTGTTGCATGCCGAAAATATTTTATTTCACAGTGATTGTGTGCAGACATTCGGAAAACTGCCTATAAATGTTGAAACTAGTTATATCGATAGTTTATCCATTTCAAGTCATAAGCTTTACGGACCAAAAGGTGTTGGAGCATGTTATATAAATCCTAAGCATCAATGGTCTCCATATTTTGAGGGTACCTCTCATGAAAAAGGATTCCGTCCAGGTACAGTAAACGTTCCTGGAATTGCTAGCTTTTTAAGTGCAGCTCAGCTCATTCATGAAAACATGAAGGTTGAAACAGAGCGGTTAGAAATGCTCAGAAAACAATTTTTGTCGGGTATTATTGAAAGAGAGCTTCCTATAGAAGTAGAGGGGCATGCTACTAGTACATTGCCTCATATACTTGGTTTATCGATTAGAGGAATGGAAGGACAATATGCAATGCTCGAATGTAATCGACATGGTCTAGCCATTTCGACTGGCAGTGCCTGCTCTGTTGGAAAGCAAGCACCATCAAAGACTATGATGGCAATAGGAAAAGATGCCTCCACTGCTAAACAGTTTATTCGTCTTTCTTTCGGAAAATGGACGACTGCAACCGATATTGATCAAACAATCGACACATTAGGTAAGATTATTACAGCCTATCAAAAATAATTAGGGAGACAAATATGAAAAAAAAGCTCTTGGGTGAAGAACGGAGAACTCTTTTATTACAATGGTTAAAAACAGCTGAGACGCCCTTAACTGGTTCAGATTTAGCAGATCGTTCTAATGTCAGCAGACAAGTCATTGTACAGGATATCTCTCTGCTAAAAGCCAAAAATGAACCGATTGTAGCAACCTCTGAAGGGTATATTTATCTGACCTCCTCACAAGATCAGATATTATTTCAGGAGGTCATTGTTTGTAAGCATACACCCGCTGAAACAAAGGAAGAGCTATGTATGATTGTTGACCATGGTGTATCTGTAAAGGATGTTAGAATTGAGCACCCTGTTTATGGTGATTTGTCCGCATCAGTTCGTGTAAGTAATCGAATCGAAGTGGATCAGTTTTTAGCTAAGCTTAAGCATACAAATGCTCCACTCCTATCACAGCTAACGGACGGTTTACATCTTCATACTCTCGAAGCGGATTCAATGGAAAAAATAAAGAATGCCTGTCAGTCACTAAAGGACCGGGGATTTTTAATTGAAGCGTAAAAAAAATGACGTGATGATTCACGTCATTTTCATTTTTCATAGCCGTTTCTTGACTGGCCAGATATTTATTTTACTTCAAAAATTGGATAGCTACCTAAAGAGATCACGCCACATCCTAATGCCTGTAGCTCTGCAATAGCTCCTGGAATTAGCACTTGGTCTAATGCTTGGTCTATATCGATGATGAATAAATAATTACCTAATCCAGTTTTCATCGGACGAGACTCAATTTTTGTTAAATTTATTTTCCGCCACGCAAATGCAGACAATACCTGATGCAATGCTCCTGCTTGATCTAATGGAAGTGTGATGATTAGGGTAGTTTTAACATTTGAAGTGCTTTCCACTGGGAAGTTTCTTTGTTCATTTGTAACAATGATAAATCTAGTATGGTTGTTTTGATAGTCCTGAATATCTCTCTCCACAATTGATAGACCGTAAACTTCTGCGGCAAGTTCGTTCGCAATTGCTGCCGATATTTGTTTAGGATGATTCGCTATAAGTTGGGCTGCTGCACTAGTTGATAACGTTTGAATTTGTTCTGCGCTTTTATAATGATTAGCCAAATGCTTTCGACATTGTGCAAGTGCATGGGGGTGTGAATAAATCGTCTCCACCTCTTGTAGATGCTCCACATGATCAGGATGGACCATTAGATGTTGCTGAATAGGAACAACTATTTCTCCCACTATGGTTAACGGATGATCATGTATTAAATAATCTAATGTATTAGTTACCGATCCTTCGATTGTGTTTTCAATCGGAACCACACCAAATGAAACATCGCCATTTTTAACAGCATCTAAACAACCATGTATGGAAGCATAAGGTATTCTGTTTTGATCTGAAAAGATACTTTTTACCGCATATTCCGTAAATGTAGCCTTAGGTCCTAGAAAACCAACCGTAATCACTTATGTTTCCCCCTGTCAAAAAAATTGATGTTATGCTTTATTCAGAATTATCAATATAATTATTAATTGCTAAGAAAGAGCTGTCAAGATACGACAGCCCTTTCTCATTAGTATTTTAGTCAACAAATTCAAACTCGAATTCCAGTAGTCTAATGGTGTCTCCATCCTTTGCTCCTCTTTCACGGAGCTCGTCATCAACACCCATAGTTCGTAACTGTCTTGCGAATCTCTTGATCGATTCGTCACGAGAGAAATCTGTCATCTTAAACAGCTTTTCTATTTCAGCACCTGTAAGAACATAAGCTCCGTCATCTGCACGGGAAATAAAGAACTTTCTTGGATCTGCTTCATGCTTATAGACCACTCTTGTATCAGTAGTATCCTCTTCTACATATAGAGGGAACTCCTCAGTCTGATCTAATAAATCTGCAACTGCAAATAACAGTTCTTTTGTACCTTTTCTCGTCACAGCTGAAATAGGGAAAATCTGAATATCCTCATCAAGCTTCTCTTTAAACGCCTGTAAATTTTCTTCTGCTCCAGGCATGTCCATTTTATTTGCTACAATAATTTGAGGACGTTCCGTTAACCTCAAGTTATATTCCTTTAATTCTGCATTAATTGTCACATAATCCTCATAAGGATCACGCTCTTCTGTTGCTGCCATATCAATCACATGAACGATGACTCTCGTTCTTTCAATATGACGAAGGAACTGATGCCCTAACCCTACCCCCTGGTGAGCTCCCTCAATTAAACCAGGTAAATCGGCCATTACAAAGCTTCTACCATCTTCGGTTTGTACAACCCCCAAATTCGGTACAATCGTTGTAAAATGGTATTCTCCAATCTTAGGTTTTGCAGCAGATACAACTGAAAGTAATGTTGATTTCCCAACACTAGGGAACCCGACTAAACCAACGTCTGCTAACACTTTAAGCTCTAGAGTAACGTTTCGCTCCTGACCTGGTTCACCATTTTCTGCGATTTCAGGTGCTGGATTAGTTGGGGAAGCAAATCGTGAGTTCCCTCTTCCACCACGACCACCCTTAGCAATTACTGCTCTTTGTCCATGCTGAACTAAATCTGCAATAACATTTTGGGTATCTTCATCAATAACAACAGTCCCCGGAGGAACCTTTACGATTAGAGGTTCTGCGTTTTTACCGTGCTGGTTCTTTGACATACCATGCTCACCACGGTTTGCCTTAAAGTGCTTTTTGAAGCGGAAATCCATTAACGTCCGTAAACCCTCTTCAACTTGGAAGATAACATCGGCACCTTTTCCACCATCTCCACCAGCAGGACCACCTAATGGTATATACTTTTCACGTCGATAGGCAACTATACCGTTACCACCGTCTCCGCCTTTAACATATATTCTGACCTGATCTACAAACAAATCTTACCACCACTCTTTTTTATGTGTCTATTTTCTAAGTACTCATAACTCATTGTTGCACTTGCCACAGCCTAAGAAATGTAATTCCTATTTCAATCGCATATAACCTGCAGTTCAACGGTAAGTTCCTGCTCGTTTACATTCACTTCGGTAATTCGAATTGCTTCGTCTCCATAAGAGGATTTCAGCCATTCAGATAATGAACCAGTATCCGTTATTATTCCACTAAAATCAAAAAAGAAACGAACTTCTGTCTCCGTTGGATGAATGGAAATACTTAGATGATTCTCTCCAATATTTCTAACAGATTGATCTAAGACAGTAAAAAACTTCTCACACCAGTCTTTGATTAGTTCATCGTATTTTTCAAGATTATATGTATGTCCTAAAACCTCAAATTCTAAGTAAAAATGATGAGAATCCCAATTATAAGTGAGCAAATATCCTGCTAACTGAGGAAGCTGTAAATTTGTTAACTTCGCTTCATTTTGTGTCTCTATCACAATTTCTTCGATAATTTCCTTAACACGATCTGTTCGATCTAATGCTAAGTTACCTTTTATTAACTGCAGCTTATTTAACCAATCATGGCGAGAGTGACGCAAAATATCAACTATAGTCCAATCCTTCTCGTTCATGGCCTCACCCCTTTCACTAAACAGGAGAAATTTTTATATACCCGTCCATCTTTTTCCATAGTTATTATAACATTTTAAGAAGAAGAGAACAAAAGGCGCAAGCACCCCGTTCAGCCCCGACAAGCAAATGTTCCTTGGACAAAGAAAAGGTGATTTTTCCTTTTATTTGTCCAAGGGTTATTTGACCTAAGAAAAAGCTCTTTCCTTTTTCCTCCGAGGGGCTGGGTGCTGGAGCTAGATTACAATGCACTATGCCAAGTAATCCACAAATGAGAAATGTTAAAGTTTCCTAAGCAAAAATAAACTCTAACCTTACAAAGGCTAGAGTTTATGAAAGAGTATATTTTACGCTTCTTGAGCTGCTGGGTATACACTTACTTGCTTACGGTCACGGCCAAGGCGTTCGAACTTAACCACTCCATCAACCTTAGCGTATAGTGTATCATCACCACCACGGCCAACGTTTAAACCAGGGTAAATCTTAGTTCCGCGTTGACGGTAAAGAATTGAACCACCAGAAACGTGTTGTCCGTCAGCGCGCTTAGCACCAAGACGCTTAGAGATCGAGTCACGTCCGTTCTTAGTTGAACCTACACCCTTTTTAGATGCGAAAAACTGAAGGTCTAATCTTAACATTCTTTCCACCTCCTATTTAGCTAGTTTGTAGTAATCTTTATAAAATCCGAATAGGATTCTTCTATTGTCTTTAGTGAGACAAGCATACCTTCCATCAAGAAATGAGTTTTTTCTAGCTTGTCCCCATCCATACCTGTTGGAATGACGAAACGAAGAAATCCACTCTTTCCTTGCTCTACATGAAGTGCAATACCACACAGCTCTTCAACTGCGTTTGCTGCACCAAATGTTACGGCAGATACCCCTGCACAAACAATATCTTTTCCGGGCTCATCATATTCAGCATGACCTGAGATCGTTACCGACTTAAGTAGCTGATTAGAAGCACGGGTAATGTTAATTTCAATCATACAAGTAGTCCTTACCCGTTGATCTTTTCGATCACAACTTTAGTGTAAGGTTGACGATGTCCTTGCTTACGGTGTTGGTTTTTCTTAGCCTTGTACTTGAAGATTGTTAACTTCTTTCCACGACCTTGCTTTTCAACCTTACCAGTTACAGAAGCTCCTTCTACTACCGGGCTACCAACTTTAACATTGTCACCACCAACGAATAGAACCTTATCAAATGTAACAGTTTCACCTTGGTCAGCTGCTAACTTTTCAATGTATACTGCTTGACCTTCTTCAACCTTGATTTGCTTACCACCAGTTTCAATAATTGCGTACATAATTGCACCTCCTTAATATACCCAGACTCGCCATCGCAGGTACTCCGGTTATATAACCGTCATTTTTAACCTGTTCTGTGCGGTTGTAGCACGGGTGCGCTACAAACAATAACATATCAATGTTACCATAGGACGATTACCTAGTCAATATCTTTCAGTCTATTAGTTATATCTTGCATCGAACCAATATGACGGATTTGATAGCTTGGTTTAGGTGAATCTAGTTCTGTAAAGATCAACTTCATTTGAAGGTACTTCTCTACTTGTTCCTGAAGTAACATTGGACTTTTTGTGAATAGATCGATGATATCTTTTGTTGCTTCAATCCAAATACTGTCGTCATCTCGCCCCTTTAGTTCTAATAATTCCCGCTCTAGTTTATATGCTAAAGCCTCTTTGGCTTGGACATGACCATTTCCGCACACTTGACAGGTATCGGTTTGCTGATGAAGGACATTCTCCCTAACTCGTTTCCTTGTCATTTCTAGCACACCAAGTCTTGTAAAACCATAGACGATGGTTCTCGTCCGATCTCGATCTAACTCGGCTTTTAACACTTGTAAAATTTTATTTTTCTCTACATCTGTTTTCATATCAATAAAGTCAACTAAAATAATACCGCCAATGTCACGTAACCGAACTTGTCTTGCTATTTCTAGAGCTGCCTGTTCATTTGTATTTAACACAGTGTCCTTTAAGTTAGTTTTCCCTGTAAACTTTCCTGTATTAACATCAATAATCGTCATCGCTTCAGTATGTTCAATAATTAGGTATGCACCATTAGACAGCCAGACAACCTTTTTCTGCAACCGCTCAAGTTCTGCTTCGATATGATAATAAGAAAATATCCCTTCTCTGTTTCTGTAATATGTAATATTTTCCTTTTCAAATCTAGGTAGTAGCTCTTGATACGCTTGGAAGTCATCCACAATAATCTCATCAATCCGATCTATTCCTACCTCTTGTACGATTTTATCAGATTGGTTAGCAGCGCTCTTTAACAATGTTGGTTTATTTGTTGTTTTATATATCTTTAATAGCTCTTCATATTCTAACTTAAGCTTCTCTAGCTCTACTGTTATAGTCGACGTGTCTACCTTTTCTGCTGCAGTTCGAATAATAGCTCCTTCGAAACCTGTCAGTGAATTTCGCATACTATTTTTCCAGAGTGCCCTAGTTTCCTCTGATTCCATTTTTTTAGAAACTGCAATATATTGACCATTTGGAATGTAAACCATATATTGACCTGATAGTTCGATAATATTGGTAAGCTTGGGGCCTTTACTGCCTACACTATTCTTCTCAACTTGAACGAGGATTAACTCACCCTCGCGTGCAAATTCACTAACACTCTTTTTCCTTTTTTCATCGAGCGGTAATGAATTTATATGAAAGGATAGTAGTTGATCTCGGTGCAGAAAACCATTTCGTTCTAATCCAATATCAACAAATACTGCCTGCATCCCTGGAAGTACCTTTGTAATTCGTCCCGCATATATGTTTCCACTTACATCCTGAAGCTGTGGATGAGTAAAATAAAATTCAACAGGTTTATCATTTTCTAAAATAGCGATTCTCTTCATAGAGGAAAGCAAATTCATTACGATTTTTCTATTCATAACACATCACCACTTCTCCATTAAAAATACAACCTAATAAAGTGTCACTTATTAGTAGTTCCACTTTACTGGTTGTATATGTGATAGTCAATAATCATGGATAAGATCCTTTATACTACTAGTTGTTAGCTTTTTAGAAAAATAAGCATGAAGCAATTCGTTTTCATCTAGCTCGTATCGTTTATTATTGTCTTCCTGTATGATAATAGGATGCTTATACCCTCGACAAAACTTTGAAAGTACTTCGATTAATGGATCCGCCTCTTTAACGAGTAAGGGCTTTAGTTTCAAGATGTTCTGGTGTTTGCCGTAATAACGCTCTAACAAAAATCTTATATAAACATAGGAGCATTGCTTCCATTCCGTGTACAGTGAGAAAACTAGGAAGGAAAAAATAATCCAAATATTTAATTGGTATGGCTCCATGATAAGTGTAAGTACAGCTAAAATAACGAGGATTACGCTTGAAGCTACAATAGTTAAACGATGTGCCTTTGCAAAGGACAGCTTTATTGAAAATAAAAGAAATAATAGCTTTCCACCGTCAAGCGGCCAAATAGGAAGTAAATTAAATAATAGAATGACAAGATTATGATACATAAAAAGCTCGTAATTATGAGCCGAAATGGTACCCGTTTCATACAGGAGAAAGGCAAGCCCTGATATCCAAATATGCTGCAATGGCCCCGCAATAATTACGAAAAACTCTTCCCTTAATGGGCGATTACCATGCTCATCTAATTCAACGACTCCACCAAATGGTAGGAGTTCAATCTTTTTGATTCTCCAACGAAAAAAAAGAGCCATACACGCATGGCCCATTTCATGACAGATCACAATCAAAAAAACCATTAACAGTTCCTTGAAGTGGGCAGTTATTATACTAATTCCGATAATAAACCAGAATAATGGATGTACCTTCCATTTATGTGCTAATACCCAAAGACTTCTACTCAAAGTTGATCACCTGTATAGGGTCTATGAAGCTATCCCCCTTTTTAATTGCAAAATAAAACATGCCATTTACTCCATCAGAGTTATCAGTCACAGTCCCAATTTTAGTACCTTTTTCAATATAATCATAAAGAAGTACATCCGTGGCTTCTAGATTTCCATACCAAGACTCTGTACCGTCACTATGCTGAATGACTACAGTAATTCCACCAATCTCTGCCTTTGTCCCAATATACTCAACTGTTCCCTCATAGATTGCCTCTGCCTGAGAATTGTTACCTGTTTCAACCATGATGCCTTGGCCATTTTTTTCAAAGTTCTCAAGAATCTTTGTGCTTAATACAGGCAAAGCATAATTAGGTGCACGATCAGATGGTGTTTCCTTCTCAACTGTAGTTGGCAGTAGTGCTAATGGTCTACCAAATTGGTCCTCATACCATTCCGTTACTGCAGCAAACTGAAATTCACTTTCCATCGCTTTCGATACAAATTCACGTGCATTCTCAAAACGAGCTGATCCATCTTTAAACATAATGGCTACTAATAACAATAGACATGCTGCTCCAAGCACTTTAAACATAAACCACTCTTTGTTGAATAACGGGTGCTGATTGGCCCCGCCTCCTTCATAAGAATCAAAAGGAGCCACCCCATACCTCTCTTCATCTCTTACAAAATAATTAGGCTGTACATTCTTTTTACGAGGTGATTGATCGTATGAGGTTTGCTGTCTCTCTCTTTTTCGCTTCGCTATACGCTTACGAATATCATCCGCACGATTACTCATGAACACATCATTCCCTTAGCTAGAGTTTGTACATTTTATGACTTGTCCGGAGCATATATGCGAAAAAAGACAATAAAAATTAACCCACAACCTATTAATAGGTTGTGGGCACATCAACTTTCACTCAAGTTCCGTTGTGTTTATTTAGGTTCACTCTTTCAAATGCAACCTCATGCTTTTCTAAGTCTTTATACTGCAATAGTTTGTTTTGTACAGAATCAGGAGTGAATTGAATCAACCCCAAATTATTATTAGTTTCTATAATATGGCCTTTTTCTGTTGATAAATAACGAATGGACTCGGTCCAATGCACAGGTGTGGAATCAAGCGGATGATCGTCCATAACTAGTTGATAAGATGAGTCACAATAACGATTAATCTCCTTCTTTTTCCTTTTTAGCGTGTTTAACCAAATAGCACCTTTCACTAAACTCCCCCAAATGCCTGAAAAGCTCATATTTTGGATGGGACTACTCGTAAATTGAAGAATCGTTGCTTCCTTTTCCTGGTTCGTTTTTATATGTGATCTCACATTAGAAGCATAATGAACATCACCTGATAAGATAAAACAATGACTCGGATTCCACTCTATTATTTTATTAATAAACTGTGTAAATCCTTCACCATTATATTTCCACGCCTCATAATCAATCATTTCATGAATAGGGATTCCGAGCGTTCTTAGAGGATGAACATACGAATCCAATGATGATTCAATGAGACCCACACCATAGAAGGGTGCAGGTGAATTAACAATTAACTTCTCCCCACTGCTCCAACCACTTTGTTGTAAAAGATCAGTCAGCTTCACCCATCCTTCACTACCTATGAGATTTGGACCACGAGGGGTTTCTTCCATAGTATTTCCAAGCTTCACTGGCCGTGGAGGAGATTGATAAGATCGAATTGTTCGTGTATCTAAAAAAATTGCCTTTGGTTCTGTCGGAGCAACAAAATGCCAGGAATCATAATTCCACAAGCGTTCAATCCAATTCTTATACTCTACTGTTCCGACAGAAAAAGTATAACAATAGCGTTTCACCATTCTTAGAAAAGAAGGACTATAGGAATCAGGACAGTTGCCCCATCCTTGAAACGCCCAATATGCCCCTAATCCATTCGCGACCACATGGCGACCTAAAGGGGAATTCCACACATTTCTCTTCCAGTTGTATGATAAATAAAGATCATCCGTAATATCATGATCATCTAGCATCATATAAGTGGGTGTATTTGCTAGCAAGCGACTAATCTTAGGCAAAACATGCAGGTTTTCCTGTACCTCCCACCATTGCTCATCATAACGTTTCTGGAGTTGTTTCAGCTCCTTTTGATGTTGAGGTAGGTGTTGCTCTTCTTTTGGAAAAACAAAATGAATTTGATCCTTTTCAAGCTGGTCAGAAAAGCCAGCAATGTATCCTTGTTCTACCGCGTAATCCCAAAGCTGCGGCGCCCATGATAATAAATACAAAGCAGCATATTCACCGAACTTCATCATATGGTTTGAAGCATTCCTTGATGAAAACTGGCATAGGTACTCCATGATGAACTGTCTTCCATTGATCTTGTTAATAGAATCCTTTAAATGAGGTTCCGATAAACGATAATCGACTACAGTAAGATCCTCATTATTTCCTACCAATTTCTTATGAAGTTCTGTTATTACAGGAAATACTGGATCAGGAACATCATCCGCATAAATTTGATCACCCAGAAGAAACAGAGAATGAGGCCGTTCTTTTAAATTAGTAAACTCTTCCTCCAAATGTAGATCTGCACTTGCTAGTGAATGATTTCCTTTACCATGAAGTTTATTACAAGAACCGTATAATATAGAGCCATTCTCCCCAGAGTTTATATAGAAAGACGGGTACTTTAGATTACCATACACAATGGAATGAGGATGATTTTGCTCAAGAAGACCAAAACTATTTAAATCGACTGTTGTAGAACGTCTTGAGAATAGGAGGTTATAGCCTAGTAGAGTATTAGTTGGAAAAAGCGCTGTCGTGGGTTTAATGGTGATCAAATTAATATATAATCTTTTCCCTAGCCTGAGAGTCTGTGTTTCTGCTATATCACTTAACAGTTTATAGCTGTATTTTTGTCCCGAACACTCTATGTGAAATAGCTCCGCCCCTATTTGAAATCTCCTACTAGTTGCGATCCAGATCACCACACCAGAAGTGTCTACCCTTCTGATGATTGGACCTGATAAAAGTAAAGGGAGTTCCATTGCTTAACACCACCATAGGATTTATAGGTTAATTTCCTATAGACTATTCAAGTTGTTAAAAACCGTGAGAGTGGCTAGTGTAGTTGACATTTTGGTGATAAAACCAACCTAAAACGTTCTTAACATAGCGTTTTTAGGTTGGTTTAGTTGTTTAGTAGTTTTGCACAGACTTATTTAAGGCTATTGTGTGAGATTTCCATATAATTGTTTGAGTCCATTTACTTATTGCATGACTTCTTAAATAATTGTGGAGGTTCGAAGGGTAATTGCGTGAAAATCTGTCATGATTGCGTAACTAAAATACAAATAGACAAACCATAGTATCAACAAATGTGGAAGCCTTAAAAGTTAAAGTTCCATCAAAAAAAGGGCGACAAGGATTCGAGTTGAATCCTTGTCGCCCTCTTACGTTTATCTAATGCCAAAGAACTTTTTCATTTTGGAAAGTACACCTTTATCTTCTTCTAAAAGCTGTAAAGGTACTGACTCCCCTAAAATGCGTCGTGCAATATTTCGGTAAGCAAGAGATGCTTTACTTGTTGGATCTAACGCAATCGGCTCTCCACTATTTGAAGCCTTAATTACGCTATCATCGTCGGCAACGATTCCTAATAGATCAATCGCTAAAACAGATACGATTTCATCAACATCTAGCATTTCTCCGTTTTTCACCATATGATTTCTAATACGGTTAACAATCAATCTAGGTGCCTCAATGTCTTCTTTTTCAAGTAAACCAATAATACGATCAGCATCTCTAACAGATGATACTTCTGGTGTAGTTACCACGATTGCCTTGTCAGCACCTGCAACCGCATTTTTATAACCTTGTTCGATACCAGCTGGACAATCGATAATAATATAATCATAATCTTGTTTTAGCTCTGAAATGAGCTTTTTCATTTGTTCGGGACGTACCGCAGACTTATCCACTGTTTGAGCAGCAGGTAGTAAGTATAGGCATTCAAATCGCTTGTCCTTGATTAATGCTTGATGTACCTTACAGCGTCCATCAACAACATCAACAAGATCATAAATGATTCGGTTTTCTAATCCCATCACAACATCTAAATTACGAAGTCCAATATCAGTGTCAACTAAGCAAACACGTTTTCCTGATAAAGCCAACGCGGTGCCGATATTTGCTGAAGTTGTTGTCTTACCAACTCCACCCTTACCAGATGTAATAACAATAGCTTCTCCCACGTTACATTCCCCTTTCTAGTCTCGTCAAATTCGGTCTTAGATGTGATAAAACCTGTAAACGGTCAATTACAATTTGCTCATCTTTATTTATATAGGCACATTCCATCTCGTTAGCATCATCCTGAGAACGATCTGGTGCTCTATTAATAACAGCTGAAATCTTAAGTAATGTAGGCTTCATAATGGATGCAACAACTACTGCATCATTATTACCTCCAGTTCCCGCATGGGCTTGTCCTCTTAAAGCACCCATTACAAATATATTTCCACCCGCAATGACAGTTCCACCTGGATTCACATCACCGATTAATAATAAATCTCCCGGAACTTCTAAAATTTGACCAGACCGAACCATTTTACACACTGTACTAACTTCAGCTTGCTTCTTCCACTCTAATGCTTCTGCTACCGTGACGACATCACTATCTATTGAACCTATAACAAGGTTTTTCTTTTTACCAATCAAGGTACCTAACATTTCCTCTTGATCTTTTGTTATGTAACGAGTTCCAACCTTTACATGAACGACTATATGAGGTCTGTCTGGTTGTGTTTGTTGATTTGCAGACAGCTTTTCCTCAATTTCTGTTAAAAGCTCTTGAAATGTACAGCGATCATCGAGATGTAACGTTAAGCCATCCTTTGTTCCTTTGATTGTTACATATTGTTGCTTAGTCCCCATCACTTACGCTCACCTCATACAATAAAATTTCGACAGGCTGACCGTTTTTTCCTCTTTCCCATATGAGAATCTTTCGAAAAAGCTGGATTTACACCTACTTAAAGAAGGCTCCTTAGCCGTGTATTCTAACTTTCAACTTATGTTGAACAACCTTTTTACTACATTAGTAAAATAAAAACTTGGCTACCCGCCAAGTTTTATTTTACATTACTCATCCTTATTTGTATCAATAATTTTTAAAAATTGTTTTCTTAGTGGAACAAATAATAATATAACAAAGGCTAAATTCAACACGAGGGTAGGAAGTAACCGAACGGTAAGAAAATCCATAGTCGGGATTGAAGTTGTCTTAATTACTAGCATAATTCCATACACAAAAAAGTCTAGAATCCCAATACTAAGGAGAGTCATTAATATAACTGTAAAAATATTTATATGAAGTAACTTCATGATCATCGCAACACCATACGCAATAAACGTATAAGCAAACATATAAACCCCAATTAAGTCGGTGTACATTAAGTCATATAAAAGACCCATTACAAATCCATAGGTCATTCCTGTTGTTAACGATGTAAACATGGTAATAATGACAATGATGACCATTACAAACCGTGGAATCATAATCCGTTCCAACTCAAACAATTCAGATGGAAGAACTTGGATAAATACACTTTCAAAAATAAAGCAAAGGATTGCTAAGGTTGGGAGAAGCCATTTTCTCAATTCTCCTCCACCTCTTCCTCCTCAACTAAATCATCTTCACTAACCATGGTGCGATCAACGACGATGACATGATTGATATCGTATAAATTGGCTGCTGGTTCAACATATGCGGTCTTAGTTAATCCGTCTTCTGCAGGAAATACTTCCAGCACTGAACCGATAACTAGCCTTTGTGGAAACACACCGCCTAAGCCTGAGGAAATGACCATATCACCCTCTTTAATATCAGCATCATATGGGATCCTTCTAAATAGAAGAGCCTCTCTTACATCATCGTAGCCTTCAATAACGCCTAACGTTTTATCCTTACCCTGAATAATAGCAGAAATTCGATTTGTTCTTGCAGGTGCACTCAAAAGCTGAACCGTTGAGGTGAATGGTGATACATATTGTACCTTTCCAATCAAACCTTCTGATGTAATGACCGCCATATTGATTTCAACACCGTGATTACTACCTCTGTTCAAGGTTAATATTTCATGCCAACGATCCGGATTTCGGGCAATAACAGTTGCCTGAATAGCGTTATAATCACTGATGCTTTCGGTCTTTCCTAATAGATCTCGTAGCTCTTTATTTTCTGTTTCTAAAGAATTAGCCTTTACTGAAAGCTCAACATATTCCTCAAGCTTTGCTTTTAGTTCTTCGTTTTCTTTGTATGTATTTCTCAGCTCATTTACATTTTGAAAGAAACCCTTCATTTCGTTTGCTGGGTAGTGGAACACTCCAACAACCCATCCCATCGAGTCTCTTAAAAATTGTTCTGGTAATGTTATCTTTTCTCGATCATTAATAGAAAAACCAATCAATGCCACTAAAATAATAATACTGACAAGCAGAATAATAAGACGTCTATTTAAGAAAAATTGTGGCATGACCTTACACCCTCTTTATCTAAAAAATCTTAATAAAATCAAAAATTAAACTTATTTCTATTTTTAAAATAGACTACTCTAAATAAGAAGATATCTTCGTTCCTGAACACTCGCTTTCCGCGGGCGGTTGGTGAGCCTCCTCGTCGCTTACGCTCCTGTGGGGTCTCCCCTAAACCGCTTCTCCCGCAGGAGTCTCGCGTTCCTCCACTACGATCGCTGCATTAAATAGGGTTTATTTTATAACTCATTACTTCCTAAGTAAAAAAGTAGTCTATAAAAGTCCTCGTTAAAGCACAATTGTTATTTATAGGTTATAAAAGCTAAAGTTAAAATTCATTTCTAAGCATAAAAAATAAGCATAGTTAAAAAAAGCCTTTTATTCGCCAAGAAAGACCTAAGAAAAATCTTAGGTCACTCTTTTTAATACCTACGATTACTATATTTAGCTTTATTCTTGAATAAGTCAATATTATCAAGTGATTTTCCTGTACCGATTGCCACACAATCGAGTGGGTTTTCAGCTACTAACACGGGCATACTTGTTTCTTCACTGATTAACTTATCAAGATTTCGTAAAAGTGCTCCTCCACCTGTTAGGACAATTCCACGATCCATAATGTCGGCAGCTAGTTCTGGTGGTGTTTTTTCAAGGGTTACTTTTACTGCTTCGACGATCGCTGAAACTGTGTCCTTAAGTGCATCTGCTACTTCTATTGCTGAGATGGCGATTGTTTTCGGTAATCCCGTTAATAAGTCACGCCCACGGATTTCCATGTCCTCAATACCTTCTGGAATCCCTGCCGAACCTGCTTCAACCTTTAACATTTCAGCAGTACGCTCACCAATCATCAGGTTATAATTCTTTTTAATATATTGCATGATCGCTTCATCCATTTCATCTCCAGCGATTCGGATGGATTGGCTAGTTACAATTCCACCTAAAGAGATGATCGCTACCTCTGTCGTACCTCCACCAATATCGACAACCATACTACCTGTTGGTTCCCATACTGGAAGGTTTGCTCCAATAGCAGCTGCAAATGGTTCTTCAATCGTAAATGCATCTCTAGCACCAGCTTGCTTTGCTGATTCCACAACCGCACGTTCTTCCACCTCTGTAATTCCAGATGGAACACAAACCATGACGTAAGGCTTTCCAGAGAAAAAGCTCTTATTTTTTAGTGCTTGTCTAATATAATATTTAATCATTGTTGTCGTTGTTTCGTAATCTGCAATAACTCCGTCCTTCATAGGACGAGTAGCGATTACATTTCCAGGAGTACGACCAATCATATTTTTAGCATCGTTTCCTACTGCTACAATCTGTTTCGTGTTGGTTTGGATCGCCACAACTGATGGCTCACGAACAACTACCCCTTTTCCCTTCACATAAACAAGGGTATTTGCCGTTCCTAAGTCTATACCAAGATCTCGAGTACCAAGCATGTATGTATCTTCCTTTCTAAACATTTATGTAATGTGATGATGGCACCTGACATGCTCTTCTATAAGAGGGTGTTCAAAAAGTCCGGGAAAAATAGGCTTTCGAATTTCTTCGTTGGCTTGATTTTCCTCCTTTTGAACATGCTTTATTGTATTATAGGTATGTTAACTTCCTACTTATCATACTAATGTTCAGGAAAAACTCATAACTAGTATTATAAAGGAAGTAATCTCAAAAGCATAGTGTTTACACATATCCTTTTTCTTTTAGACTAACATACTTTTGATCACCGATAATCAAATGATCTAAAAGTTCAATACCAATAATTTTCCCACATTCTGAGAGCCGTTTTGTAACTTCTATATCCTCTTTGCTAGGAGTCGGGTCTCCGCTTGGATGGTTATGCAAACATATAATGGAGGCAGCAGAACGTTTAAAAGCTTCTTTAAACACCTCTCTTGGATGGACAATTGATGCATTTAAGCTACCAATAAAAATCGTTTTTCGATGTAACACTTGATTTTTAGTATTTAAATATAGGCATACAAAATGCTCCTGTGATAGAAAGCGCAACTCTTCCATCATATAATTGGCCCCGTCTTCAGGAGATCGAATCACAAAACGATCTTCGTATTGTAACCTCCCGACTCTTCTACCAAGCTCAAGGGCAGCAAGAATTTGAATAGCTTTTGTTTCACCTATACCTTTAATATTTGATAGCTCTTCTATTGTTGCATCCTTCAATAATCGCAAACCTTCAAACTGATTCAGTAGCTTATTTGCTAGCTGAATCACTGATTCCTGCTTTGAACCTGTTCTCAGCAAAATAGCCAATAGCTCATGATTTGAAAGACTTGTCGGTCCATCCTGTATTAATCTCTCACGCGGTCTTTCATTTTGGGGGAAATCTCGAATCATTAATGAAGAGCCTTCTTTCAAGCAACCTGTTCCTCCTTTAAAAGTGGCACCTGTTAAATCAAAGATGAGTTCTTAACAGGATGTTAGTTTAACAGGGCCTAAAAGTTAAATCCAATTTTCTCTAATTCTCTTTTTAATGTGGATACTGGTAAGCCAACAACGGCAAAATAATCCCCGCTAATTTCCTTAACAAAGAGAGAACCCAATCCTTGTATTCCGTAGGAACCCGCTTTATCAAACGGTTCTCCACTTCGGATATATTGGATAATTTCCTCATCACGTAATGGCCAAAAGGTGACATCTGTTTTAACATAAAAGGCAGTAGAATTTCCTTCATGCACAATCGCTACACCTGTTAACACAGAATGACGTTCTCCTGAGAGCATTTTTAAGGTACTAATGGCATCTTGCTCGTCCTTTGGCTTACCTAGAATCTTTGAATCCTTTACAACAATCGTATCAGCGCCAATTACATAAGATGACGGATACTGTTTGGCTACATCCATTGCCTTTTGCTGAGCTAATGAGAGCACGGTCTCCTCTGCAGTAGCAGATGGATCGACAATTTCTTCAACTGTACTGGAATGAACATCGAATGTGATTCCGAGGTTTGTAAGTAGTTCTTTTCTTCTTGGAGATGAAGAGGCTAAAATGAGGTGTTGCATGTCATCACCTAGCTTTACTGTTTAGTTATGGAAGGAAGATACAACCATATCGTACCATCTCTTCCCTATTTCTACAATTTTTAATAAATGTGTTTTTTTACCACAATTTAGTATTTTCAAGCTTTTCCTTTTTTAATCATAAAAAAGAAGAAACGTTATACAATACGCTTCTCCTCTTCTATATATGACCACTATTCGACAAAAAACTTCTAGTTTCTCTGCTCAGAAATCCATTTTTGATATTCTTGAAGACTAGTTAACAATGCTTGTTGTGCACTCCAAAAATCAGCATTTGAAGAAGAGCTATGATAAGCTTCCACAGCCTTATAAGATTCTAGAACCGTATTTACAAAGCTAGAGTCTGTTTCTTTTGAAGAAAGGTCAGTGTAGGTAGTCTTAATTTCATCCCAGCTCACACTTTCCGGGGTACTTGTAAACTTATTAGAGCTATATAATATGAGATGATTAAATAATTCCTCTGCCGGAACCATAGCAGGATCACCCTCAGAAGTCACCTCTGGTATTGAGAATGCTTTTACATATGTATCCTGTCCTGCGGTTTCATATGGCGTCTTTATAGCTTTACCAGCCAAATCTGAAATACCAATACCCATGAATAAAAAATACTTTCCGTCCTGGTTGATAACGGTTCCTGCAAATCCATCTTCCTTAAGCCCATTAATTATAGGGGTCGCAGCATCCTCTGTTGAAAATACCCCGCCTTGAACTAAAAATACATTCAGAGCTGGAAGAGTAATAGCAGTCATGTTAGTTGGAGCATTATCAGGATTCTTGTTAGCTCCTTCATCTTCAGAAGCACCCCCAGCTTCTGTTGGCTGATCCATTTCAAATGCTGGCTGAGCGAGGTCCTCTGTAAAAAGATGAAGCACCACCATTCCAAATGAAGTTCCAATTACTAATGCTGAGAAAATTGCTAAAAATAGAGTTCTAAATGGAAAAGTAGATTTATTTCGCTTCTTCTGGATACTAGGAAAAGAAAGAGTACCAATAATAGGATTCGATTTCTTTTTTACTGGATCTGGTTTTACGAGTTTATCATATGGATGATCTTCAAACGGCTGAGGCTCAGGTAGAATCCACTCAAACTCTCTTTCCTCATTTGCTGCAGCAATTTCCTCTTCAGCGAGTTCAAACTCCTTGATAGGAGAAGGGGGCTCTTGTTCCTCAAGCTCCTGTTTAACTTCTTGTTGGGAGTTTGGGTTAATCTTTATTTGCTCGTCCGTTGTCGTTTCAGAAAACGACCGCTCTCTGCCATTAATCTTGATTAAAATTTTAGGCTTGTCCATGCTACACCTCCTAATGTGTCGGAAATTCGGGAGTATACTTTTTCCAACTGTAACATAGGAGAAACAAAAAATAACAAGACATTTGTCGTCTTGTTACGAAAGGTTTTCGTCAAATTTTTTAGTATTTTTCAATTAATGAGGATCGCGCCGTGATCCTGTTACGATATACAAGCTCCTTAATATGTCATACTTGTCATTAAACAAGGTAAAATACTTGAATATACAAAGAGATTATTTCATTGCCCCAAAAGTAGGTAATCAGACTACCGATAACGATGAATGGGCCAAACGGAAAAGGTTGCTGTCGTTTAATCCTACCTGTGATGAGCCCAAGCATCCCAACAATAGTGCCTATAAATGTTGACAAGAAGAAGGCGAGAAGAACAAGCTCCCATCCAAGAACAAGACCAATCACCCCAAAGAGCTTCATGTCACCCCCACCCATACCACCTTTACTAATTAGTATAATAACAGCTAGTAACCCTAGCCCCGTTGCAGCACCAAGAAGTGAATTCCATAAGGGTGAGAGTGAATAATGATTAAAAAGGCTTTCTGTTAGAAATAGGATAGTGAAAAATGCAACCACCTTATCGGGAATAACCATATAAGATAAATCTGATACGAGAATAATCATTAATAATGATATAAACGCCAATGCAACCCATAGCTCAAACTCCCATCCAATTACAATAAAAGCTAATACAAATAGACTGCCAGTTAAAAACTCTACTATAGGATATATAAAGGAAATACGGCCTTTACAATGAAGACATTTTCCAGCATTAAGGAGATAGGATAAAACAGGAATTAGTTGTAGAGGTGTTAGTGGAGTTTGACATAATGTACAAGAGGATCGTGGTGCAATTATTGACTTTTTTAGAGGAAGACGAAGACCTACGACGTTGTAAAAGGAACCTAGTACAGTTCCTAAAATAAAGATAACAAGATAGAATAGTATTGTCATTACTCTAATTCATACCTCCGAGTGCCGGGTAGTATGTTTAAATGAATAGAGAACCACATTTCTAACTCAGCACTTTGGGTACCATTCACTTTAGAATAATTATAACGATATAAATAAGCATAAGAATTAAAGTTATCAATTTTTCTCATCAAATCAACCTTTCCATTTATTTAATTTTAATTAGTACAAACCTTTATAATTATACTATGGACAGAGAAGGGTTTGCCAGTTTGGTAGATTAATTACAGTACCTAAAGAGAAAAGAACCTATACATATAGGTTCTTCTACTTCACATACTGCGCAACCTTATTTCGCCCTTGTTGTTTAGCTCCAGTGTACATAGCCCGGTCTGCATGACGTATTAGTGTCATAGGGTCATCCGCATCTTCAGGGGCAGTGGCTACTCCTATGCTTGCCGTGATTTTTACTTCTACTTCTTGATTTGTTTCAGCTAGATGATGGTTGATGATAAAAGGTTCACTTGAAATAGCTTGTCTGATTTGTTCCGCTACCTCATAGCTCGCAAACGGGTCGAACCCTGGTAGAAGAATGGCAAATTCTTCTCCACCATATCTGGCAACTGTCCCTTTGGAGCCTATACTCTTTTCTAATCTTCTTGCTAACTCAAACAATACCTCATTACCGGCCTGATGACCGTATGTGTCATTGATACCCTTGAAATGATCAATGTCCAATAGAATTAAGGATAAATCCATTGCTAGCTTGGAAGAGGTCAACCTAATAAATTCTTCCTCTAACTTATTCTCAAAATAGCGATAATTATATAGCTTTGTGAGTGCACAATGCTCACTAATCTTCTTAGCTTCTTCATAGTGCCTTGCATTTTCAATCGCAACAGCTAAATAGTTAGCCAGTATATCGACAATTGTTAAGTGAAAGCCTTCATATGCTCTCTTTTTGTTAGAAAGCAGAATAATGATTCCAACAATTTTTTGATTCCGTTTGATTGGGACACCAATTAAGCTTTCTGCCTGCTCGGGTGCATTTGCTAGTGCCAAATGATTCCATTCTTTACTCGTTTTGAATAGTACTGGTTTACTTGTTTGATAGATATACCCACTAATTCCTTTTTCTTGGTCAAAGGTATAACCGTTCCCCATTTTATCCTCACCAAGTTCGAAATAGCGAAGAACTTCAAACGAATAGTTTCTTTTTACGTCAATGATATAGGCATAATCCACCTGAAGTGTTTTTGTTAGTTTGGCTAAAAAAAGAGATAATACCTGGTCAACTTCCAGACGCTCCGTTAATTGATGTCCGATTTCACTTACTTTTTGAAGGTAAGAGTTTACTTGTTGACTAGAATGATATAGCTGAAGAATAATCGCGATGCTTAAGAATGGGATTCCAATATAGAAAGTACTTATAATTCCAATCTCAATATATAGCAGGTAAAGTACCACACCGACTGGAATAACTAGTAGGCTTGTCATTGCTTCCCATAGTAAATCCCTTGTGAAGAAATGATCATCCCGCTTGTATACAACTCTTCTTATTATATGGATCAAAATATTATTCGCTAAAAAGGTTGATGCAATATATCCAACAATAGGAATAAAACTCGCTACCGAATTTAATTGAATGATACCATTTTGTCCACCAAGTGAATAATAAACAACTGCTCCAATAACTGAAACAATGAGAAACATTAATGAGTTCATGGGTAGTCTAAATAAGTTATTTCTTGTAACGTGTACCTTTAGTAGTAAAACTAAAATGGCAATTTGGAAAAGAACCATCTCTACAAAAAGCCCAAACACTAGAAAAACAGCTAATGATACTCCATGAGTAAAGAAGATGGGAGTATCATTGACAATGATTGGAAGTGTAGCCACAATACACATAAAAACTAAGAAAACAAATACATCAATTTCAAATCCTGAAATAGTAGGGGGATATTGCTGATAAATATACCAGCTAGCTGCAGGAAATATTAGTAACCATGCAATCCATATACCAATGCGAAATGGTCTTGTTACATCCATAATCCCCCTTCTTTCTACAATGTTTTATAAAATTCTACTCTTTATTTTATCAAATATTCAGATAGCTGTCATAATAAATTTACATATTTTCCTTTTTATTTATTTCCTTAAGGTATTGTCTGACTTGGGAAATGAAATAAAGAGAACCTGTGATGACGATTACATGATCTATATTTGTTAGTTCTTCATCGATGGCTTCCTTAAAATCTTCCACTGCTTTTGCTTTTTCTAACGGTTGCATAGAATAGAGCTTTTCTGCAGAGGTAGCCCTTGGAAAGTCAAACGAGGTATAAATAATACTTTCTGCTATTTCATCTAGTTGAGTGACCATCTCGTCGAGTGGTTTATCCTCCAATGCACTGAAAATCACGGTAATTGGCTGATTTACTAAATGTACATTGACAGTTTTGACTAATTCTCTAATGCCTTCACGATTATGTGCTCCATCAATGATCACCGTTGGCTTGTCCTGTATTTTTTCAAATCTACCGATCCAATACATTTTCTCTAAACCAGCTCGTATATGAACCTCATCAACCTGTACCGACAGATATGTATTCAAGTATTCTATTGCTTTCACTGCCAATGAGGCGTTTAAAACTTGATGGGAACCTTTCATGGTAATAAATAAATCTTCGTACGTAGTACGCTCCGATTGATAAGTAAAGAACTCTCCTTCAGCAGTTGATTGACAATTCAAGACCGAAAATTCTCTATTTACTAGATAGAGTCTTGCCATTTTCTGATTTGCTGTTTTGGCAATGACTTCAATTGCTTCCTCTTGTTGTACTCCAGCAATGATAGGAACTCCAGACTTTATAATGCCTGCTTTTTCAAAAGAGATTTGCTCAATAGTGTCTCCTAGTATCGCCATATGATCAAGTCCTATTGTGGTAATAACCGATAAAACAGGGTGGATGATATTCGTCGAATCAAATCGTCCCCCAAGACCTACTTCATAAAGTACGAAATCCACAGGATTTAGCTTTCCAAAATAGTAAAATGACATGGCAGTGATCACTTCAAATTCGGTAGGAGATCCTAAGTCTGTTTGTTCTAATTCTTCTACCAATGGTTTAATTTGATTGGCCAACGTCACCATTTCTTCATTTGTGATGGGAACGCCATTAACACTAATTCTTTCGTTAAATTGCTCGATATAAGGGGAGGTGAACGTTCCGACCTGATAACCGGCCTCTTGTAAAACAGCTCTCATATAACTGACTGTAGAGCCTTTACCATTTGTACCACCAACATGGATGCTCTTAATATTTCGTTCCGGATGACCGAGCCTCTCCATCATCCATTCCATTCTTCTAAGTCCAGGCTTGATTCCTAGTTTTAACCTGGAGTGAATCCAGTCTAATGCATCTGCGTATGAAGTAAACATGTTGTGCCTCCGTTTTTTTATAAAATCTTAGAAAGTATAAGTTTTTTGGTGTGCTTGTTTCACTAGTTTGGAGTAATCTAGCTCCAGCACCCAGCCAAGATGAAATTGCGACGATCTTTGCAATTTCATCCTACCTCGAGGGAAAAAGGAAGTACACTTTTTCCTAGGTCAAATAACCCTTGAAGTATAAAAGGCAAGAGCACCCTTTTATTCTTCAAGGAACATTTGCTTGTCGGAGGCCTGCACGATGCAGGTCAGGCAGGCGTTGCAACAGGACGTTGCGCACTTAGCCTGTCATCATTTGGGCCGCTTGCGCTTTTTATGCTAACTATAGAAAGTGGAGACGAATTTCGTCCCCACTAGATGTTAAAGCTGCTTTAGTTCTTCAATGCGTAATCGAACGGTATCGCGCTTTTCAATATAATCCTTTTGCTTTTGGCGTTCTTCTTCAATGACTGATGCTGGAGCCTTTTTCACGAATCCTTCGTTACTTAACTTCTTTTCAACACGCTCTACCTCTTTTTCAAACTTATCGAGTTCTTTTTCTAAGCGTTTTACTTCTTCTTCAATATTAATAAGTCCTTCTAACGGTAGGGAAAGCTCTGCACCAGTTACAATGGCAGTCATTGCTTTTTCAGTGTTGTTAATGGTTGTACCGATGATTAGCTCACTAGGGTTACAGAATCGCTCTAAATAGGAACGATTTTTTTCTAGTGTGTTACCTATCTTCTCATCCTTCGCTTTAATCTGAAGTCTGATTTGTTTGCTCATTGGTGTGTTCACTTCAGCTCTAATATTACGAACTGCACGGATGATATCTACTAGCAGCTTCATTTCAGCAGCTGCACTCTCATCTGACAACTCTGGATTAACTGTTGGCCAGCTAGAAACAGTAATCGATTCACCTTGATGTGGCAATGCCTGCCAAATTTCTTCTGTAATAAATGGCATGAATGGATGAAGTAGTCTCATCGTTTGGTCTAACACATATGCCAAGATGGAGCGAGTCGTTAATTTTGCCTCTTCATCCTCACCGTATAAAGGAAGCTTCGCCATCTCAATATACCAGTCACAGAAATCATCCCAGATAAAGTTATAAAGAATACGACCTACTTCACCAAACTCATATTTATCAACAAGCTTTGTTACTTCTTGGATTGTATGATTTAAGCGAGTTAAAATCCACTTGTCGGCTACTGATTTCTCACCAGATAAGTCAATCTCTTCAAACCTTAACCCATTCATATTCATTAAGGCAAAACGGGAAGCATTCCATATTTTATTTGCAAAATTCCAAGTTGCTTCTACCTTCTCCATGCTAAAACGCAAATCCTGACCTGGTGAGCTACCAGTGGATAGGAAGTAACGGAGTGAATCTGCCCCGAATTCTTCAATAACATCCATAGGGTCTACACCATTTCCAAGTGATTTACTCATTTTACGCCCATCAGCTGCACGAACTAATCCGTGAATTAATACATCATCAAATGGACGCTTTCCAGTGAACTCTAATCCTTGGAAAATCATTCTTGAAACCCAGAAGAAGATAATATCATAACCAGTTACAAGTACATTTGTCGGATAATAACGTTTGAAATCAGCCTCTTCTTCGTTTGGCCAACCCATCGTTGAAAATGGCCATAATGCTGAACTGAACCATGTATCTAGAACATCTTCATCCTGTTCCCAGTTTTCAGCATCCTTAGGCTCTTCTCGACCAACATACATTTCACCAGTCTCTCTATGATACCAAGCCGGGATTCTATGGCCCCACCAAAGCTGACGAGAAATACACCAGTCACGGATATTCTCCATCCATCGTAAATACGTACCCTCAAAACGCTCTGGAACGAAATTTACTTTGTCAGATGAAGATTGTAGTTCAACGGCTTTATTCGCAAGTGGCTGCATATCTACAAACCACTGTGTAGATAAATATGGTTCAACTACTGCATCGCTACGCTCACTATGCCCAACTGAGTGTGTATGCTCTTCAATTTTGAATAAAACTCCTTGATCTTGAAGGTCCTTAACGATTTGCTTTCGGCACTCAAAGCGATCCAAGCCTTGATATTTGTCAGCGTTTTGATTCATTGTACCGTCTTCATTCATCACAAGAATGCGTTCTAAGTTATGTCGGTTCCCGATTTCAAAATCATTTGGATCATGTGCAGGCGTAATCTTTACAGCCCCAGAACCAAATTCCATGTCTACATAATCGTCACCAACAATAGGAATTTCACGGCCAACGATTGGTAATGTAACGGTCTTCCCAATCAGATGCTTGTAGCGCTCATCCTCTGGATGAACGGCAACTGCCGTATCACCTAACATTGTTTCAGGTCTTGTTGTCGCTACTTCAATATGTCCAGATCCATCTGTTAAAGGATAAGACATATGATAGAAGCCACCTTGCACATCTTTATAAATAACCTCAATATCAGAAAGAGCTGTCTTTGTTGCAGGATCCCAGTTAATGATTCTCTCACCACGATAGATGAGTCCTTTTTCATATAAAGATACAAATACCTCACGAACCGCTTTAGAGAGTCCCTCGTCCATTGTAAAGCGCTCACGAGAGTAATCTAACCCTAAACCTAGCTTTGACCATTGCTCTCTAATATGACCTGCATATTCCTCTTTCCACTTCCATGTTTCTTCAAGAAACTTTTCACGACCTAAATCATATCGAGATTTGCCTTCTTCACGTAGCTTTGCTTCAACCTTCGCTTGGGTCGCAATTCCAGCATGATCCATTCCTGGTAGCCATAGAACATCATACCCCTGCATCCTTTTAATACGAGTCATAATATCTTGAAGGGTCGTATCCCATGCATGCCCTAAATGTAAGCGCCCAGTTACATTAGGCGGTGGAATAACGATCGTATATGGATCCTTCCCTGATTCAGGCTTTGCTTCAAAAAACTTACCCTTTAACCAATAATCATACCTGTTGGCTTCAACCGCCTTCGAATCGTATTTTGTTGATAACTTTTGTTCATTTGCTTCCATTCTGTTTTCCTCCTTCACCTAACTATTTAGGTATATAACCTGCTAAAAAACAAAAAGCCCCCTTCATCCAAATAAAAGGACGAAAGGAGCTGAATTTCGCGGTACCACCTTTTTTTGCAGAACTAATAGGACTTAATCCATCCTTTCATTCTACACACTCAAGGTCAGTTAACGGCTGAGAACCGGCTCTTCCTACTATGTTTCAAAAGAGCTGCTTAAGGGCGACATTCCAGTTTTGCTTTTCCTAAGAAGCCTCTCAGCAATGGATCAAAAAAATCATTTGTTCCAAATGGCTTCTCTCTCTGAAGGTGCTATTCTGTACTCTTCCCTATCTTTGCATTTTCAAGATTATGTTATGTGGTTAGTTTAATATATATCATAGTCTACGAAATTGATACTAAATCGTCAATAAGTATTGCCATATTTTTTTAATAATATGCGTATAGTGTAATATATTCCTCTAAATCTCTGTGGTAAAACAACTCACCTTTTTTGTTTACATACATAGGTTAATAGTAGAATAGTTGAATGAGGAGGGCAATCGATGAGACGACGTTATAACCCCTATGCGCTTCCCCCTTGGTTGAGGTATTGTCGTGGTGTAACTGTACAAATAATTATTCCGCTCACTATTTTCCAAGGAGTACGAACGATTTTTTTACCAACAACATTTGATGTCATTCTACTTGCCATTTTAATTTTACTTTCAGTAAGCTTCCGACTCGAATGGTTATAATACATGTATAATTCGGCCCTATAAAACATATGTCATCAAACTGTACAAACCCTTTTCTTGCTGCCTTGCCTATGGAAGCAAGAAAAGATTAGAGTCAGACAAAATTTTTGCTGAATAATTCTCATAAAATATAAAAAAAGAATCCCTTATGAATTCATTTGGGATTCTTGTTGCTGTTGTTGTAGTTTTTGTTGTTTAATCTGTTCTTCATACATCATGATGTTCGTTAGGAATGATTCAATATTCTTCATTTGCCAGTAGGCTCTTTGTAAAAGCTGGACATGCACTCTTTCAGTTTTTCCCTTTTTATTTTTACGATAATCCCGTACAACCTTATATAAGCCTTCAGGATAAGCGAGCTGTGCCATAAATAGGGTTAACTCTTCTTCTGTAAGAGGAAATTGCTTACGATAAGTTTGAAACCACTGAAAACGATCATCGTTTTGAAAAGGATATGTCTTACATGACCTATAGTAAAAATAGAGAAGGTCATAAATAGGTGGATGCCTTTTAGCATGTTCAAAGTTAATAAAATATCCATTTCCTTCAATATTGTATAAATAGTGCTGAAAAGAAGGTTTTCCATGAGTAAAAACATTTCGATAGGTTTTTTTCTCTTTAGAAAGATCATACCATTCATCTAGCTTACGTAAAGCATAATCACTAGCTCGAGTCATTTCCTGATAATACGTACAAAAATAGAGTTCAAATGGAGACATATATGCTTGATCTTCACATTTCTCTATATACTTTTCTAGCTCTATTTTTCGCCTCTTCCATTTTTCTTTCTCAGTATCTACGAGTTTCGTCATTTCCTCTTCCGATATCTTTTCTTCCTGAACCGTTTTGGCATGAAGTTCACCTAATTGTCTGAACACGTTAAAGGCATGGTCATTTCGTTCTTCCTCACGATTAGCTGCTAACCAAGGCATTACATAGTAAGCTGAACCCTCGCGATCAAATACAAAATAGGAGCCAGCTTTTGTTTTGTACACTGGAGCTGCCATTCCAAATCCCTTATAGTGTAAAAACTTAAGTGTCTGCTCATATTGTTGCAGCTCGCTAGGTGATAGCCTTGTTCTTTTCATAGCAAGTGTACCTTGCTTCGAGTAAATCTTTTTAATCTCACCTAAATTCTCAACATAATCTGCTTCTACCCCATATTCATGGAGTAAAGGTTGTATTTTATACCCTAAGTTGGTTGTCATGACTGCACTTCCTTTTTTACAGTTAGTACGTCAAAATTCTTTATTTATACTGAGCTAAAGAAAGACGTGAGGAGTATGGACTCTCTCACGTTTTCCTTACTATTTTAAGCTTCCTACTGCAACAGGAATATATAAGATTTGACCTTCAGCAAGATGCTCTCGGTCGAGATTATTTACTCTAATTAAAGTTTGTGGTTGTACTGCGTATCTCTCAGCAATCAACTCTAGTGTTTCATCCTTTTGGACAATACACATTTTTAATTTCGTTGTGTCTGAGTCGTTGTCATTCGCGAAGATTTTAGTTAAATATAAAGCATTTTCATCGCGCTTCGTTACGCTTCCGTCACTTTCTTGTTCTTCTACCTGAGTAGAGACCTTCGGCTCCTCAACACGGCTTTTAAACTCTAGTTGAGGTCCCTTCCGCGCTAAAACTGGCGCTTCCTGAATTTCTTCTTCCTGAACTTCACCCTGTTCTTCTAGTACACCATCTGCTGATTCAGCAGCAGGATCTCTTTTAGCTTCTACAACGAAAGGAGTATACGGATCTTGTTGCCCCTCTTCTGCATCATTTAGGTCTTCATCCTCGTTAAAGGAACCTCGCATAAGAGGTTGTACAAGCTCTTCCTCTACTTCTTCTGCTAATTCTGCTACTTCTTCTGTTATATCTAGTTCTTCAGTAGTAACTACCTCATTTACTACTTCTTCCACTTCCTCAACCACTTCTTCAATAGCAGTATCTTCTTCTACATTTTCAACTGGCTGTGGAGACGGTTGTGTTTGAGCCTCTTCACTTCTTTCTTGATCTTCATAGATACCTGTGATGGAAAGCTCTGCTTCAAGTTGAAGGTTTCCTCGTTGTGGAAGTTCATAATCAAAGCTCTCGATGGTTACATATACATCATTTAGGTTTTGAATTCTGTTTTTTGGTATGGTAATGTCGATTGGAAACTTATGTCTTAATAAAGACAAACCTTCCGCGTTTCTATCTACCTCTTGAACTGTTCTAGCTCCTGCAGGCTGTACAGCACTTTCTCTTTCTGAATCATCTGCATGATACTCTCCTGTTAAAATTAATCCACCTCTAACAGATATATATTGATCATGTTCTTGAATGATGATTTCAGGATCTAATGACATTGACAATAATTCAGCTACTTCCTGTCCTCTTTGAAACCAAATGGACTCTTCTACAGAAAATCGTATCGACGATTGGTTTTCAACTGTCAAAGTCCGTTCCTCCTTTCAAACCCTCAAAAATATTTACGATGTCATTAAAAATCTATGATAGTCTACGCTTGTTTATGAAGAAAACTTTCTATTCTTTGAAAACTTCTTTCCTATTGGCTATTTTTTAACTAACGCAATAACCATCTAAACATAAAAAAACCATCTCTCATTATGAAAGATGGTCATTATTGCTTATTTTTTCAATTTAGAAAATGCTGATTCTGCTGCACGAATGGTATGCTCGATATCCTCATCAGTATGAGCTGTAGACAGGAACATTCCTTCAAATTGTGAAGGTGGAAGGAACACACCTTCTTGTAGCATTAGCTGATAGTACTCAGCGAACATATCAAGATCTGACTGCTTTGCTTGCTCGTAATTAGTAACCTCTGTACCGTTAAAGAAGAAGCCTACCATGGAGCCCGCCTTAGTTAACGTATGAGGAATTCCATATTTGTTAGCAGCTTCAGTGAAGCCCTCAACCAATCGATCTGCTTTTCTTTCAAACTCTTCGTATGACGCTGGCGTTAGCTTACGAAGTGTTTCTAAGCCTGCTGTCATGGCCAGTGGATTTCCTGATAAAGTACCTGCCTGATAAATCGGGCCAGCCGGTGCGATTTGTTCCATAATTTCTCTGCGACCACCATAAGCACCAACAGGTAATCCCCCACCAATTACCTTACCTAGACATGTTAAATCTGGAGTAATTCCGTATTTTCCTTGTGCGGAATGGAAGTCTACTCTAAACCCAGTCATCACTTCATCGAATATTAACAAAGCCCCATATTGAGTAGTAATTTCACGTAATGCCTCTAAGTAGCCTGGTAGTGGAGTAACAACCCCCATATTTCCCGCGACCGGCTCGATGATGACACCTGCAATATCATCTCCGAATTGTTCAAATGCGTATTTCACACTTTCCATATCATTATATGGAACAGTAATTGTATTTTGGGCAATTCCTTCAGGAACACCTGGACTGTCTGGTAGACCTAGTGTAGCAACACCAGATCCTGCCTTGATCAATAATGAGTCACCGTGACCATGATAACAGCCCTCAAACTTCATTATTTTGTTTTTACCTGTATAACCTCTTGCTAAACGAAGTGCACTCATTGTTGCCTCGGTTCCAGAGCTAACCATTCGAACCATTTCCATCGAAGGAATTCGTTCTAACACCAGCTTAGCTAGTTCAGTCTCAATTAATGTTGGGGCACCAAAGCTAGTTCCTAACTCTGTTACCTTTTTGATTGCCTCTACGACTGTATCATCAGCATGACCATGAATTAAGGGCCCCCATGAAAGGACATAATCAATATATTCATTGCCATCGATATCATAAATCTTAGCGCCTTTTCCTCTTTCCATAAAAAGAGGATCCATCTTTACAGATTTGAAAGCACGTACAGGACTGTTAACGCCACCAGGTAATAGTTCTTTTGCTTCTTTAAAAGCTTCGATTGATTTCGTATATTGCTTCATTTTTTAGCCTCCTGTTATTCGTTCTCAGACAACCAAGCGGCAGCATCTTTTGCAAAATAAGTAATAATTAAATCAACACCAGCGCGCTTCATACTCGTTAGCATTTCTAAGACAATCTCTTTTTCAGATATCCATCCATTTTGAGCAGCTGCTTTAATCATGGAGTATTCTCCGCTAACATTATAAGCAACTATTGGAGCATTAAAATTCTCTTTTACATCACGAATAATATCTAAATATGATAATGCGGGTTTAACAATTAGAAAATCAGCACCTTCTGCAAGATCTGACTCTGCTTCTCTCAAAGCCTCTAAGCGATTGGCAGGATCCATTTGATAGGTTTTACGATCACCAAATTGAGGTGTGCTATGTGCAGCATCTCGGAATGGACCATAAAAAGCAGACGCATATTTTACCGCATACGACATAATCGGGGTGTCAACAAATCCAGCCTCATCCAGACCATGACGAATGGCCGCTACAAATCCATCCATCATATTAGAAGGTGCAATAATATCAGCACCCGCTCTAGCCTGGCTCACAGCGGTTTTAGTGAGTAGAGCTAAACTATCATCGTTTTGTACGTAACCGTTCTCTACGACGCCACAATGACCGTGAGAAGTATACTGGCATAAGCACGTATCTGCAATAACCACTAATTCTGGAAACTCTGATTTTACTACTCGTATTGCCTGTTGAACAATTCCGTTATCATCATAGGCACAAGATCCTACTTCATCCTTATCATTCGGAACTCCAAACAAAATAATAGATTTGATTCCAAGGCCAACTACTTCCTTCACCTCTTCTAAAAGAAGATCGAGTGAAAGATGATAGACACCCGGCATAGAAGGCACTTCATGTTTAACATTCTCTTTTTCAACAACAAATATCGGATAAATAAAATCTTCTTTATGTAGGTGAGTCTCTCTTACCATCGTTCGCAAGTTAGCAGTTTGGCGAAGTCTTCGATGACGATTAAAATAGGTCATACTCTTTTCCCTTCTTTCTGGAAATATGAAATAAGTTCATCTATTAAATGGTTCATGGTATATGTATGTGGAACAATGGTGGGAATGAGTCCAGCTCTTATAGCAGCTTTTTCCGTTATAGGACCGATACAGCACACGACCACCCCACTTAACCAGGATTTCCACTGTGTACCTTCAAGTAGCTGAACAAAATGATTCACCGTAGAAGGACTAGTAAAGGTAATCGCATCGATCTTATTTGAAAAAAGAGTAACAAGTTCCTTCGTTTCGGTAGGGCAAAAGGTTTCATAAACAGTTAGTTCGTGTACCTTTGCACCCAGACTTGTTAGCTCTTTGGGAATAAGGTCTCTGGCCAAATTCCCTCTAATATATATGATTTTCTTATTTTTAATAGGTTGTTGTTGAAATACTTCGATAAGACCTTCTGCAACAAACTCTTTTGGTAATAAGGTTGGTTGAAAGCCGTGTCTGTGGAGTGCCTCTTTTGTCTTTGTCCCAACAACTGCTATATTCAAACTCTCGTGAAGTACAATATGTAATTTATGTATAATCTTAAAAAAATAATCAACACCATTAGCGCTTGTAAAAACAAGCCAATTTACTTCCTCTAAGTTTGAAAGCAGCTCAATTTCCGAGTTTGAGAGCTGTGTTGGTCGAAAATCAATCAAGGGCAAGACGATTGCTTGCCCACCTTTATGAACGATTTCCTCTACTATCTCTTTGCTTTTAACCTCGTTACGAGTTAGTACAATTGTTTTCTTCTCTAAAGGAAGTGTAGTCACTATGAATCAAGCTCCTGCTTTACCTTGTTAATTAGGTCAGAGGCACCTCTGTCCCTTAATAGAGCAGCGACCTGTCTGCCCACTTCAGCATAATTAGCCCCTGTTACACGTTCCTTTAAGATTTGTTTCCCATCAGGTGATCCTACTAAACCAGTTAGTTCAATGTGTCCTTCTTCTGTTAGCTTTGCTAATCCTGCGATTGGAACCTGACAACCGCCCTCAAGTTCATGAAGAAATACTCTTTCTGCAGAAACGGTTTGTTCTGTTGTCTCGTCATTTAGCTTTCGTAGTAACTGAAGAAGCTCTTGATCATCTTCACGACATTCTATTGAAAGTGCCCCCTGCCCAACTGCAGGTAAGCAAAGTTCAGCATCTAAGTATTCTGTTACGACATCATCATCCCAGCCCATTCTCTTTAATCCAGCAGCCGCTAATATGATGGCATCATATTCCTCATTTTTCAGCTTTGATAGGCGCGTATCAATATTACCCCTTATCCACTTCACCTCTAAATCTGGACGAACGGCAAGTAACTGAGCACTTCTTCTTAAGCTGCTAGTACCAACTACTGCTCCTTCTTTAAGTTCCATTAGTGATACATGATCTTTTGAAATAAGGGCATCACGATAGTCCACACGTTTTGGCATACATCCCACCGTTAGGCCAGGAGGTAAAACGGCAGGCATATCCTTCATACTGTGCACTGCCATATCAATTTCTTTATCAAGCATGGCTTGTTCAATTTCTTTTACAAACAGACCTTTCCCACCAACTTTAGATAACGTAACATCTAAGATAATATCACCTTTAGTGACAATTTCCTTTACTTCAAACTCAAATGGAGCTCCTAAATCCTTTAATTGCTGTATTACCCAATTGGTTTGAGTGATCGCCAGTTTACTACGTCTTGAACCAACAATGATTTTCCTCATAATAAATCCTCCTTAGCATACTAGACGTCGTGGCCTAGTGTGTTGTGTTACGAATACCAAATATGAAAACGAGATAAGCTCCCAAATAAAAAGAAGTTGATTAATAGTACTAAAAAGGCAGCAACATTCCATGAAGCAACTGCTTTTCCTTCCATGTCTTTTCCAACACGTAAGTATAAATAATAGCTATAGGTGATGAGGACGAAAAAAGAACCAATTACTTTCACATCATACCAATGGAAGGGATCTAGTTTGATATACCCCCAAATCACACCTAGGATAAGTGATAATAATAGCATGGGAACACCAATTACGTTTAACACATAAGACATATGATCTAATTTAGACAGATCACCAATCCGCAGTAGCCGTTTGCCCCACTTTTTCTTTTTTAATAAGTTGAATTGCACTAAGTATAGGATGGAAAAGATAAAGGAAATGGAGAAGGCGCCATAAGAAAGAATTGCCATCGTGATATGAATAATAAGTAATTCCGAAACTAATTGTTCTGCTAAAATTGTTGACTGATGCTGTGTTGGTGCAAATGTATGTAGAGACATAATAAAAAATCCGAGTACATTAGTAAAGAATACGATAAAGTCAACTCGTACTAGTCTATTGATAACCAATGATAATGTAATTAAAACCCATGCATAGAAATACAGGCTTTCAAAGATGGTGAATAAGGGGATTTGTCCGGTATCAATTGTTCTAATCACTAGAAAGATTGTTTGTAAACTCCAGACAATAGAAAGCAACCAGAAGGCGATCCGATTTGCCTTCCGGTTGTTGTGTAAGAAATCAATAAAATATAAGAGCACGCTAAGTGCATATATTAGGACTGTTAGATCGTAAATCCAACTCATTTCACATTCCTCATCTAATTATGCTTTATACTTCTTGAGCAGCAGTAGAAACCTGCCAGCTAACTTTTTGATTGTCTGCCTTACTTACACTTATCTTCTGTGCCTCTGTAGCCTTTTGAAGTTCAACATCCTGCTCGATATCAAAAATCTTCATAAATAGCTTTAGAGATTCCTCAGCATTTGGTTCACCAGCCATTTCTTTAGCTTTTAGAATTGGATCACGTAATAGCTGATTGATGATACTCTTTGTGTGCTTGTTTAACACTTTCTTTTCACGGTCGGTTAAGTTAGGCAGCTTTCTCTCTATACTCTGCATCGTTTCCTCTTGTACAGAAAGTGCCTTTTGACGTAGCGCTGAAATGACAGGAACAACTCCAAGAGTACGAAGCCATTGATTAAACTCAACGATTTCCTGTTCAATCATTATTTCGATTTTCTCAGCTTCTGCCTGACGCTCCTGCATATTCGCTTCAACAATACCTTCTAAATCATCTATGTCATATAAAAATACGCTTTCGACATTAGCAAGACCTGGATCAAGATCACGTGGAACGGCAATGTCGACCATAAAAATAGGACGGCCCTTACGCTTCTTTTCCACCTTACTCATCATCGCTTCTGTAATGACATAATTCTTGGCTCCTGTTGAGCTAATTACAATATCAGCCTGAGCTAACACGGCCTCTAAATCCATCATCGGTCTAGCCGTTCCTGAGAAGCGTGCAGCTAATGCATCTGCTTTTTCTAATGTACGGTTTAATACGGTCACCTTTTGTACACCATTACTGTGCAGATTTTGTACAGCAAGCTCACCCATCTTACCAGCACCTAAAATGACAACATGCTTATTAGCTAGGCTACCAAATATCTTTTTAGCTAACTCTACAGCAGCATAGCTAACTGAAACAGCATTTGCACCGATCTCTGTCTCAGAATGTGCACGCTTCGCCATTGTAATAGCCTGTTTAAATAAATGGTTAAATACTGTGCCAACCGTTTGTTCTTCTTGTGCTTGAAGAAAGCTTGAACGAACTTGGCCTAGTATTTGAGTTTCACCTAACACCATTGAATGCAATCCGGCTGTCACTTTATATAAATGCTCAACAGCCATTTCATCCTCATGGATTCTTAAAAACGGAGAAAACTCCTCTTTGTCAATGTCAAACCACTCAGATAGAAATGCTTTAATATAATAGCGTCCCGTATGAAGTTGGTCTACAACTGCATAAATCTCCGTGCGGTTACAGGTCGATACAATGATATTCTCAAGTATGCTCTTTTGCTTTTTTAGTCGTTTCATAGCTAAAGGCAACTCAGTTGGATTAAACGTCAATTTCTCACGAATTTCAACAGGGGCAGTCTTGTAATTTACGCCTACTACGATAATATGCATTTGTATGTTCACCCCCATAAATATTGTAGTTTTATTATAACATGTCTTAGTAAAATTCCTGCTTAAAATTGTGAACAGAGTATGAAATCCTATGATAAAATATTAAAGATGAATTCTACATTTATAAATTCACATGTTTTAGTAAGTAAAATGAATAGCTCCAAAAAACACAATAACAAAAAGATAGAGGTTAATCAAGCTATCTAACTTAGAAAGGAGAGCCTATGAAAAAGCAAAGTGTCTTCCCAGGCATTGTCCTAATTGGGATTGGCCTCTATTTTTTAATAGATCGGTTTCATTTTCCAGCACTGCAGGTATTTTATTCCTGGCCAACTATATTAATCATCATTGGGATTGCGTTACTAGCACAAGCCTACACATCAAGAGATTATCAAAATATAATACCGGGCTTCATTTTAACAGGAATGGGAGTGCACTTTCACTTACTCAGCCTCCTAAGGGCATGGCCTGACCATTGGGCCATGTTTACTTTAATAATAGGGATTGCCTTCTTACTACGTTATCAGCAAACTAAAACGGGCATGCTCCCTGGTCTATTACTTTTAGTATTATCCATCATTGCCTTATTTTATCAAGAAGTAGTGGGTTGGCTAAGCTGGGTAGGAAGCATTGTCCAATTTATTGAGGAGTATTGGCCGTTTGGATTAATTGCAGCAGGAATCTATCTATTGTTTATTAAGAAGAAATAAGAAAGGGCCCAATAATCTTCAAGGGCTGGGTGCTGGAGTTAGGTTACTACAAACCATTGAAACAAAGCTTGCCATAAACTTTTATATTTCCCTATAATTTAGGCTTTGTTAAAGACCAGTATTGATTTTTTGCACTGTTGATTGTAGTGGAAGGACGGGAGTGTAAAGGAACCTCTACTAAAGGCTGCCACGTCCTGTGGAAAACGTAGAGGTCAGCACATCCTGTGCAAGCGCGGGAGAGCGGGTCACGGGAGACCCCACAGGCTAATACTTGTCTAACTGAAATGCCCAGCCCCTCGAGGTCAAATAACCCTCCAACATAAAACGGGAAAGAGCACCCTTTTTATGTTGGAGGAACATTTGCTTGTCGGGGCTAACCGGGGCATTTTTGCTTTTCCAGTGAGGAGGCTCACGGACTCGCCCGCGGAAAGCGAGTGTCCTGTAACGAAAATCAACAACAAGGTTTAACACAGCCATAATAAAAAAAGGAGAGCAGACTACTGCTCTCCTTTTTCACCTATATAACGGAATATGGTTGACCAAGCTTCATCCTTACCTAGTCCTGTGTCTGATGAAAATAGAACAAGGGGGTCTTCTTTTACCATTTCTAAGGTTTCTTTTACAACCTTCAAATGCTTCTGCCATTTACCCTTTGGAATTTTATCAGCCTTTGTTGCAACCACCATCGTTGGAATATTATAGTGTTTAAGAAAATCATACATCATTACGTCATCATTTGATGGAGGATGACGCAAATCAACAATCAGTATGACAAGCTTAAGGTGCTGACCTTTTTTGATATATGTTTCGATCATCTTTCCCCATGCTGCCCGTTCTGATTTCGATACCTTTGCATACCCATATCCAGGTACATCTACAAAGTATAGCATTTCGTTAATAATATAAAAATTTAATAATTGGGTTTTCCCTGGTTTTGAAGAGGTTCTTGCGAGAGCCTTTCGATTGATCATTTTATTGATAAACGAAGACTTACCCACATTCGATCTTCCCGCTAATGCGATTTGCGGTAAACCATCATCAGGATATTGCTCAGGCTTTACAGCACTGATTACGATCTCGGCATTATTTACTTTCATCTTTACTCCCCTACTAAAGCATGCTTTAGAACTTCGTCTAAATGAGACACAAGAATATAATTCAATTCTTCTCTCACACTTTCTGGAATATCATCTAAATCCTTTTCGTTTTCCTTTGGAACAATTATCGTCTTTAAACCAGCACGGTGTGCACTAAGAGATTTTTCTTTCAGCCCACCGATTGGGAGAACTCTACCACGCAGTGTGATTTCCCCAGTCATCCCGACTTCTCTCCTAACAGCTCTACCTGTTAGGGCTGACACAAGAGCAGTTGCCATTGTTATACCGGCAGATGGACCATCCTTAGGAACAGCACCTTCAGGAACGTGAATGTGAATATCGTTCTTTTCATTAAATTCAGGATCTATTTTTAACTCTCCTGCACGTGAACGGATATAACTGAACGCAGCTTGTGCTGATTCCTTCATCACATCACCGAGTTTACCAGTTAAGATCAACTTTCCTTTACCAGGATTTACAGAAACCTCAATAGATAAGATGTCTCCACCAAATGCGGTATAGGCAAGTCCTGTAGCTACACCAACTTGATCTTCAAATTCTGCTTGTCCATAGCGGAATTTAGGCTTTCCTAAGAAATCTTCAAGTTTTTTCTCGGTTAACACAATTTTAGACTGTTCTTCCGACACAATAATTCTTGCTGATTTTCTACAAATCGTAGCAATTTGTCTTTCTAAACTACGAACTCCAGCTTCTCTTGTATACATACGAATCAGCTTTAATAATGCATCATCACGTAACTGTAGATTGCTTTTAGAGAGTCCGTGCTCCTTCATTTGCTTATTGAGTAAATGTTCCTTTGCAATATGAAGCTTCTCAAGCTCTGTATAACCAGCAATTGTAATAATTTCCATACGATCCAACAGCGGACCTGGAATTGTAGATAAATTATTAGCAGTAGCAATAAACATTACTTTAGATAAATCATACGGCTCTTCAATATAGTGATCGCTGAAATTGTGATTCTGCTCTGGATCTAATACTTCAAGCATAGCTGCTGACGGGTCACCTCTAAAATCACTAGACATCTTATCAATTTCATCTAGTAGGAAAACAGGATTGATGGTTCCTGCCTTTTTCATCCCTTGGATAATTCGCCCTGGCATTGCCCCTACATATGTTCTACGATGACCTCTAATTTCAGATTCATCACGAACGCCCCCTAAGGAGACACGAACAAAATGACGGTTTAATGATCTTGCCACAGATCTAGCTAACGAGGTTTTACCAACACCCGGAGGGCCAACTAAACAAAGAATAGGTCCCTTCAGTGATTGAGTAAGCTTTTGAACAGATAAATATTCAAGCACGCGCTCTTTCACTTTATCAAGACCATAATGATCTTCATTTAAAATTTCCTCTGAACGTTTTAAGTCAAGCTGATCTTCAGTTGATTTTGTCCAAGGTAACGAAATTAACCATTCAATATAATTACGTATAACAGCACTTTCAGCAGAGCTAGCTGGGATTTTCTCAAAACGGTCTAATTCCTTTAACGCCGTTTCTTTTACAGAGTCTGGCATACCCGCTTCTTCAATTTTATCTTTTAGCGTGGATACTTCGCCAGTCTTCCCTTCCTTATCGCCTAACTCTTTTTGAATCGCCTTCATTTGTTCACGAAGATAATATTCTTTTTGAGTACGTTCCATTGAGCGTTTAACTCGTTGACCAATTTTCTTCTCGAGATTTAATACCTCTTTTTCGTTATTAATCACACTAATAAGCTTATTAAGTCTATCCTTTACATTAAATGTCTCTAGAATATCCTGCTTATCCTTCATTTTTAAAGGTAAGTGTGAAGCAATTAAGTCTGCCATACGACCTGGTTCTTCAATGTCAGAGATTGTCGCATAAGTTTCAGCCGAGACCTTTTTAGAAAGCTTTATGTACTGTTCAAAATAATCCAGCAAGGACCTCATTAATGCTTCTTCTTCTAGATCCTTCGTGTCCGGATCATCAAAGACTTCAACCTTAACGGTAGCAAACTCTTCTTGGTCCATCAAGGAAATGATTTCTCCACGACTTAAGCCCTCTACCAATACACGGATTGTTCCATTAGGGAGCTTGAGCATTTGCTTTACTTTAGATAACGTTCCAATGTGATATATATCATCCTCTTCGGGCGTATCAATACCTGCATCCTTCTGTGTTGCTAGAAAGATTAAGTGCTCATCAATCATTGCTCTTTCGAGTGCTTGTACTGATTTTTCACGCCCCACATCCAAATGAAGGACCATTGTCGGATAAACAAGTAATCCTCTTAAAGGTAGAAGAGGGACGGTCATTTCTTTCTTATTTGCCACTCTATTGCACCTCCACGTATAGCAATCGTCTTTTTATAACGTTTAGAGTATTGTTCAATTCTATCTTATTTGTTTTACCTTTGTCTATTAAGGTGCGTTTAACTCGTTTCTTTTATTAAAAAAATCACGATTTGAATCAATAATTAGCAACAACCTTATGAAAATAGCTTCTTACATGCAAAATGACTCCGATTAGTTTTACCTAAATCGGAGTCAAAATAGTTATACCGATTCTGTCTTAGTATCGATAATAGGTGTAGAAGCAGGAATGGCTTCAGGAGAACCTATGTTAGAAAGTTTTTCTCCAAATACAATCTCAAACACTTCAGATAAATGAGAAACTGGAACAATGTCAATTCCGCTAATTTCATTAAGTATAGATTGTACATTATCTTTAGGAATAATGACTTTTGTTGCACCGGCTTGTTTCGCTGCCTTCACTTTCGCAAATACACCACCGATTGGTTTTACAAATCCATGAATACTGATTTCTCCAGTCATTGCTAGTGTATGATTAACAGGAATATTATAGATAGCCGAATAAATACCCGTTGCCATTGCGATTCCAGCAGATGGTCCGTCCACCGGAATTCCTCCTGGGAAATTAACATGAATATCATAATCAGATGCAGGTACCTCTAAAGAGCGTAACACCGTTAACACATTTTCAATTGATCCCTTAGCCATACTTTTTCTGCGTACTGATTTACCACGATCTCCAATGCTTTCTTCTTCTACGATACCGGTGATATTAATCGAGCCTTTTTCCGTTGATTTCATGACTGTTACTTCTATTTCTAGTAAAGCACCTGTATTCGGTCCATAAACAGCTAAACCATTTACAAGACCCACCTTAGGTTCTTCATTGATCTTCTTCTCATGTCTAGGAGAAAGCTGACTTGAATGAATAACCCATTCAATATCTTCCGTTTTTAAATGATCACGATTTTCTGATATCGCTAAGCCAGCAGCAATTTGTACCATATTCACTGCCTCACGACCATTTCGAGCATAAGACGAAAGAATCGTGATCCCCTCATCCGTCACATCCATATTAATTTTGGCAGCTGCCTTTCTAGCTACTGTACCTAACTCTTCAGGCTCTAGCTCTCTAAAGAAGACCTCTAAACATCTAGAACGAATCGCTGGTGGTAGTTCATTCGGGGTTCTTGTAGTAGCCCCAATCATCCTAAAGTCTGCTGGTAACCCATTTTGGAAAATATCATGTATATGTGTTGGGATCTGAGTATTCTCTTCATTATAATAAGCACTTTCTAGAAATACCTTTCTGTCCTCTAACACTTTTAGCATTTTATTCATTTGAATTGGATGTAGTTCACCAATTTCATCTATAAACAGTACTCCACCATGTGCATGGGTAACAGCCCCTTGCTTTGGTTGGGGAATTCCCGCTTGCCCCATCGCTCCTGCTCCTTGATAAATTGGATCATGAACGGAACCAATTAACGGGTCAGCAATTCCTCTTTCGTCAAATCTAGCTGTAGTCGCATCAAGCTCCACAAACACAGCATCCTTTTTAAAAGGAGACTTATTATTACGTTTTGCCTCTTCTAGAACAAGGCGTGCTGCCGCAGTCTTTCCTATTCCCGGTGGTCCATATACAATCACATGCTGTGGATTTGGTCCACATAGAGCAGCTTTTAACGCCCTAATACCGTCCTCCTGGCCAACAATGTCTTTAAAGTTCGTCGGCCTTACCTTTTCAGCAAGGGGCTCCGTCAATGAAACAGCCCTCAACTTCCTTAACTGCTCCATTTCCTTTCTAGATTCTCTATCAATTGAAACCTTCTGTGTACGCTGATTTCGAAGCAAATTCCAAAAATACAATCCAATGATTACCCCAAAAAATAATTGAACAAATAAAGCAATACCAGTCCAACTCATGTTATACCTCCCTGAGATCCTATGTTGTCTGTTAAAACTAGTATCTCCCTCTATGAGTTCGACTAAACCAAAAATAGTATTTTCATCAAGGAAGATTTAGAGAAGCTGTTAATGTCCTTATTTGATATAGGTTTGGAGGGTAGTTGGTACTTGAGGTGGAAGTGGGTTTTAGTACTTATCTCAGCAAGGTTTAAACGAAATTCTATGGTGTTTCTTAGAAAAGCAGTCTATTTAGCTGTGTTTTTATAGGAAGATAAATTTTTTGAATGAGAAGATTCGTTTACCGTCTAGAGAAATGATCTTCATGACCACTAAGCTACTGTTTTAACTGATGTTTTTTCGTTTATCAACGAAAAGTTAGTGTTATCAACGATAAATGCATTTTTTCTGACAAAGATGAAGATTTTTCAACGACATTCACTGCTTTATCAACGAAATACCTCTTTTTTCCAAATTTCAAAAACACAAAAAAACAGATAGGGTATAATCCCTATCTGTATTTATGATTAAGCTGAATCCTTTTTATCTTGACCAGAAATCACGGTGCCGTCCTTTAGAACTAGCTTAGGTGTACTATCACCTTTTACTGTTTCTAATGTAATAACACACTTCTCAATATCTTCACGAGAAGGTAAGTCATACATAACATCAAGCATGATTCCTTCAATGATTGAACGTAAACCACGTGCACCCGTTTTTCGTTCAATTGCTTTCTTCGCAATTTCTAATAATGCACCTTCGTCGAAATCTAACTCCACGTCATCAAGCTCTAATAACTTTTGGTACTGTTTAATTAAAGCATTCTTTGGCTTCGTTAAGATTTCTACTAATGCCTCTTCATCTAATGGTTCAAGATTTGCAATTACCGGAAGACGACCGATGAATTCAGGAATTAGACCAAATCTCAATAAATCTTCAGGAAGTACTTTTGAAAGTAAAGAGATTTCTTCTCCCTCTTCCTTGATTGCATTAGCTCCAAATCCAATTACCTTTTTACCAAGACGGCGCTTAATGATTTGTTCAATTCCATCAAAAGCTCCACCACAGATAAATAGGATGTTGGTTGTATCAATTTGAATAAATTCCTGATGAGGGTGCTTTCTTCCACCTTGTGGAGGAACGCTAGCTACTGTACCTTCAAGAATTTTTAATAAAGCCTGTTGAACACCCTCACCTGAAACATCACGAGTTATCGATGGATTTTCAGATTTACGTGCCACTTTATCAATTTCATCTATATAGATGATTCCCTTTTCAGCTTTTTCCACATCATAATCTGCTGCTTGGATTAGCTTTAGTAGGATGTTTTCCACATCTTCACCCACATAACCCGCTTCAGTCAGTGACGTAGCATCAGCAATAGCAAAAGGAACATTTAGAATCCTCGCTAATGTTTGAGCTAGTAATGTCTTACCACTACCAGTTGGCCCGATCATCGCAATATTACTTTTCGATAGTTCTACATCGTCAATTTTACTATTTGAGTTAATACGCTTGTAATGGTTATAAACAGCAACAGCTAGAGATTTCTTAGCACTGTCCTGACCAATTACATATTCGTCAAGAATATCACGAATTTCCATTGGTTTAGGAACATCTTTGAATTCTACTTCCTCTTCTGTTCCTAGTTCTTCTTCCACGATTTCAGTACAGAGTTCAATACATTCATCACATATATAAACACCAGGTCCTGCCACAAGTTTTCTAACTTGATCCTGTGTTTTTCCACAGAACGAACATTTCAATTGGCCTTTTTCGTCGTTAAATTTAAACAACTATCTCACCCCTTACTTACTACTGTATGTCTTAGATAAATCCAATCTCTCCATTATTAAAACTTTGAGACTTTTCTAACTACTTGTTATGTATTAGCATTTTAACATATTAGCGGATATGAGAGGTAATGATAACCCTTTATTAAGTATGTATTTGTCAAAAATGCCTTTTTTATTAGTGTTTCACTAATCATTTTCTACCAGGTATTACTTATGTATGTATGCTGTTCAACCAAATATAGGGTAAAAACAAGGCACGAACAAAGTCGCGCCTTTTTATCCTGTTTATTACTATGTTATGCAGTAGCTTTACTGTTATCAACTAAGAAATCAATTGCTTTACGGATTTTTATATCTTCCTTAAGAAGATCTACATTTCCAAGCATGTTTTTGATATTTTCAGCTGTAGTTTGGTACATTGTTGCCATATTTTCGATTTCTTCATTTAGTTCTTCATCAGAAACCTCAATATTTTCAGCATTTGCAATAGCTTCTAATGTTAAGTTCATGCGAACACGCTTTTCTGCATCCTCTGACATTTGCTCACGTAAAGCAGCTTCGTCAGTTCCAGAGAATTGGAAGTATAGTTCAAGGTTCATTCCTTGTGATTGTAGGCGCTGTTCAAATTCACGAATCATGCGATCCTGCTCAACCTTCACCATAGCAGCTGGTAAGTCAATTGTTGCATTTTCAGTTGCTTTGTCAACAAGAGAGTTTCTAACTGTATTTTCAGCTTCTTGCTTTCTTGACTCTTCAAGACGTGCTTTTGTCTTTGCTTTTAATGCGTCTAAAGATTCAACCTCTTCGTCAACATCCTTAGCAAACTCATCATCTAGAACTGGAAGTTCTTTTGCTTTAATTTCATGAACCTTAACCTTAAATGTAGCAGGCTTTCCAGCTAATTCTTCAGAATGATATTCTTCTGGGAATGTAACCTCAACATCTTTCTCTCCACCAGCAGGAAGACCAATTAATTGTTCTTCAAAGCCCGGAATGAAAGATCCTGAACCGATTGCTAATGAATAGTTTTCACCTTTTCCACCTTCAAAAGCAACTCCATCAACAAATCCTTCAAAGTCGATTACAGCTGTATCGCCATCTTCAACTGTACCTTCTTCTTTTACAACAAGCTCAGCTTGACGCTCTTGTAATTGCTTTAACTCATTTTCTACATCTTCGTCTGTTACATTTGTGTCAATGCTTTCAACTTCTAGATTCTTATAATCACCAAGTTGAACTTCTGGTTTCACTGTAACCTTTGCAGTAAAAATTAAGTTTTGACCTTTTTCGATTTTTTCGATATCGATTTCTGGACGGTCAACTGGGTCAATTCCAGCTTCTTTCACAGCATTTTCATAAGCATCTGGTAGTAAAATATCTAAAGCATCTTGATATAAAGACTCAACACCAAAACGACTTTCAAACATACCACGAGGAATTTTCCCTTTACGGAAGCCTGGAACATTTACTTTTGTTACAACCTTTTTAAAAGCTGCGTCTAGACCTTTATTAACAGTATCCGCATCAACCTCAACTGTTAAAACTCCTTCGTTACCTTCTAACTTTTCCCATTTAACTGACATTTATACTTTCCCTCCATCATCTATTTCACTAAGCCACTTGAGGATATGTGAACTTGTCCTTCTAAACTATGTTTTTCTTATACCTCGGATATGTAATGGCAAAGCAGTTATCTGATTACAACCATTCCATTATACCATAGAATAAAATCCTTTCAATAATGGAACCCTTATGTGCAAAAAAACTTACTAACTCAGTGGTAAAAATGAAATCTCTTCAATCTCTTTGATTTGATTGCTAGCATAGATGAGATCACGGACAGATATATCGTAAAGCTCTGCTATTTCCTCAGGCTCTACGTCGATTCCGTGAAAATCATAACCAATCTTATGAATACCAGCAGCCCAAATTGCTTCTTCTTCAGGCTTTGGCAGAAAAGGGTACAAAACATATAATTGGCGATACCACATCTCCTTTACAACCTCATACAAACTTGGATTTTCATTTCCTAGTGTATCATCAAGAAGTCGAATCACTTGCATGGTAAAAGGGTGGCTAGAGATTTCCTGTAGATTTGCAGAGTTGAGTACCATACTTCGCCCGAATTTCTCTATTTCTAAGCTTCGACTAATTTCCTTTTCCATAAACATATGAAGTATAGCTGTTTTGATTACAGGATGCTTGGTAGGATCCACTAGGTATTTATCTAGTGTCGGAAAAGCAAACGAAATTCCATAATTTTCGCCTCTAAGTGCTTGAACTATAGCGTATTGTTCCGAGATAGAAAGATCTTTTAACAACAGTTCTACCTCAACTTCTCGTTGTGGGTGATCCGTTTCTTTAGTCACTGTCATTTTCCGGCTAAAATCTAAAAGTCTATAAAAATTTTCGACTGTCTGGTGAGGAATTTTATCTTCTTGTAAAACTGCTTCAATTGTCGTTTCAACTTCTTTGTATTCACCAAGCTGAATAAGAATGGTCAAATAGATTTGGAGGACCTCGTAGTAGTCACCAATATCTTGATGTAACATCTTTTGACACTTCTCTCGTGCTTCTTCTAGGTGTCCAAGTTCGAACAAACATACTACAATCGCTAACTGGACCTCATCTAATTCCTCATCCATTTCTAGTGTTTGTTGAAGTAACTGAAGTGCTTCTTGATATTTTTTTTGTTGAAGAGCCTCCATCCCTTTATCTAAAAGTCGTTGCTTTAAATTCGGAAATGGAACAAGGTTACTATTTTTATCGCGCTGTGTCATATAGTCTCCTTTATTAACACTGAAACTGTGAGTTAATTCACTACAGCTACCAGCCATCTAGATTTTCAGTTTCAGTTTATCAACAACCAGAACCCAATACAAGGGATACTACACATAAGACTAGTTCATCAACGATTATTGATCTCCTAAACCCAATAACTAGCTTCAAAACAAAAGGCGCAAACGTCCAACAAAAGATTAACTTACTTTGCTATTCTAAAAAAACTTTGTCTCCTAAAAGACAAAGCTTCATTTTTTCTAGTAATAAAAAGGATACGGTGGATATGGATAAGGGTAAGGATAAAACGGTCTTGGAGTTAACAATGCTCCCGCTGCTAATCCAGTTAAAAACGGAAAGCCAAATCCAAAAGGTCTCCCAATACCAAAACCTGGCCGACCAAATCCTGGACCTGGAAAAAAGCCTAAGCCAGGTCCAAATCCTAAACCAAAGCCTGGGCGACCAAACCCAAAACCGGGGCGAATTATTCTTTCATTTGAACGATAGGCATTGTAAATATAGTTATCATAATTATGATTCACTCTCACATACACTCCTTAAAATTTATTCAAGTTCATTCTATTCACTAGTCATTTGTCTATAAACTTGTACCTGGAAAATTGTGTGTTTACCTACTTTTTTTAGAAAGTTCATTGACGGCAAATTTTTGTGATGAAGTGATCTTCGATAGATAATTAGTAGAGTGTAGCAAACAAAATTATGCTGCAAGTTTACCCTTAGCGTTGAATTTTTTTCTGGACCTCCGATTAATAATACCCACACCAACACCAAGTACTTCTTTCTTTTGGACATACAAAAAAAACCTTCAATATCGGAAGTGAATAAGTTTCACTATACGATGTTGAAGGTTAATTTTGGACAGGTATTGCACCTGTTTTCATAGCGTCCCAGGAGAGATTCGAACTCCCGACCGACGCCTTAGAAGGGCGTTGCTCTATCCAGCTGAGCTACTGGGACATGTGTTAAAACTATTTGGTTTAAATTGGAGCGGGTGATGAGAATCGAACTCACGACATCAGCTTGGAAGGCTGAGGTTTTACCATTAAACTACACCCGCATTTGACCGTGTAAGTCATTAGCGACATTTTTTATTATATATACTTTTAAAACAGAAGTCAACACTTTAATTAGATTTTCTTTTATCCTTTCACGAAGGTAATAAATACTAAGTAAAAAATATTCAATGCAAGAAGTGCTCTTACATTGAATACTTTTGGCTAAGGTCTTTTAACTCCGTGTGATCTTTATTATAAAATACCACATGTAGCTCCTTTTTGTATACCTCTAGTATACAGTAGGTTGGGTCTTTTCTTCCTCGTGGCATTGAGATACTCCCTGGATTTATAAACAACTTATCAGCAATTCTCTCGCTTCCAGCAATATGCGAATGTCCAAAGCAGACAATTTGGGCACCAATCTCATCTGCTCGATAACTTAAAGTCATTAAGCTATTCTTCACATGAAATAAGTGACCATGTGTAGCCAACAACTTATATCCATTTACTTCTTGTTCAACCTCGTTTGGGAAATTGTTGTCGAAATCACAGTTTCCTTTAACCACTACAAATCCTTTAAGTGATTCATGATTAAACGGTAGTTCAGAATCTCCACAATGGATCATCAAGTCAATATCGTCCCTATGAGCCTCTTTAATTACACCTAACTCTTCTTGAAGCCCATGCGAGTCACTAATGATTAATATTTTCATAATTCTCCCCTATAGAATGGTCTCTGATTGTAGCTCTTTTTCTAACAAAGCTAATGCATTTGCTCTGTGACTGATTTTATTTTTTTCCATTTGTGTTAGCTGTGCCATGGTTTTATTCTTTTCTTTCACAAAGAAAATCGGATCATATCCAAATCCATGTTCTCCAATTGGTTCGGTAGTGATGATACCTTCACAAACCCCTTCAACGACAATAGTCTGCTGATTCGGGATAGCCAAAGCAAGAGCACAATGAAATCTTGCAGTTCGCTGTTCTTGTTTAACCCCATTCATTTCCAAAAGAACCTTCTCTAGATTTTTTTGATCATTTTTTTCTTCACCAGCATATCTGGCAGAAAAAACTCCTGGCTTTCCGCCTAGATAGTCAACAGATAGTCCTGAATCATCCGCAATGACCAGCTCGTTAATTTGCGAAGAGATTCCTTCTGCTTTCAACATTGCATTTTCTTTAAATGTAGATCCAGTTTCAGCGATATCAGGAGCATTAGGTAAATCAAACAGAGAAATAACCTCAAACCCTTTTTCCTGAAAGAGCTCTTGAAATTCTCTTACTTTGCCTTTATTTTTAGTTGCGATTACAATCCTTTTCACCTTTTACTACCTCTATGCTTTCATGATTTGATTACTAATTTCTTCACCGATTGCTTCCTTTTGATGTTGAATTAATTCTTGGATTCCTTTTTCAGCTAGTTCTAGTAAATCATTCAACTGCTTTCTTGAGAACGTGGCTTCTTCACCGGTTCCTTGTAACTCTACAAACTCGCCTTTTCCTGTCATGACAACATTCATATCAACTTCAGCTTTTGAATCTTCCACATAATTTAAATCTAGAATTGGACCATGTTCTTCATCAACCCCAACAGAAGTTGCTGCTAAAAAGTCCTTTAAAGGATAGCTGCTTATTGCGTTTCTTTCAATTAATTTTGAAAAAGCCAATACCATTGCCACAAACGCTCCGGTAATGGAGGCAGTTCTTGTTCCACCATCTGCTTGAATGACGTCACAATCAATCCAGATTGTACGTTCTCCAACCTTTTCTAAGTCAACGACAGATCGAAGTGCTCGTCCGATTAATCGTTGAATTTCCATCGTTCTTCCAGTCACCTTACCCCTACTTGATTCTCTTATATTTCTTTGTTCCGTTGCTCTCGGTAACATGGAATATTCAGCTGTAATCCAACCCTTTCCTGAATTACGCATAAACGGGGGTACCTTCTCTTCAATCGTTGCTGTGCAAATTACTTTTGTATCTCCAACTGATATTAAAACAGATCCCTCTGCATGTTTAATATAATCTTTTTCTATATGTATACTTCTTAGTTGTTCCTTTTCACGGCCATCAAAACGCATTTACTATTCCTCCTCAAGTATGTATGTACCATCCTAGTATTACCCAGAAATTATATTAGTCATTATGTAATTCCTCTTAAAAAACAGGAAAAGAGGAGGCAACATTGCCTATCCTCTTTTCTAGTATATGTCATTATTGGGGAGAAGCCAATAATACACCCTATTAGAATTCACCTGTATTAACCGTTTGTGGTCTTGTAACTGGTTCAGTAAGGTTTTCACCGGAGTCTGTTACCAGTTCTCCTTTACCGTTTACCTGAATTGCTACACTTTCAATGCCCTCTTGTTCAGTTAGTGATAAAACTAGAGAGTTAAGCACATGACTCGAAATCTGAGTTTGTTCTAAATTTGAGAAGATTGCCTCATTGAAATTAAGAGTAAGCACACCATCATTGTAAACTGGCTCAGAAAGTAGTTTTGCCTCTGAATTGAACTCAGTTAGCAAGCCTGAAATTAAACTTGGGCCTTGAACAAGCTCGTTCACTGTAGCTGCGATTTTATCACCACTGATTTCATTTACACGACGTGTAATGGGAACATAGTAAGTATTTTCTCCTTCTTGAGATAAGAAGTATAGAGTCACTAATTCACTCTTCATCACATCAACCACTTCTGAATTATCTACATTGATGCCGTCTGCACGACTTAATCCATCCATGATTGGAGTATTATTAACAGGCATTACATCTTGTTCATGACCGTTAACTTTAATTTTCACATTTTTCACTGAATCAAACTGAGTCAATGTCCATGTGATGGACTGAAGAATTTTCACTTCATCCTCTGCCTTATACTGTGTGAACTCCGGTGAAAAATCCACCACTAATGTCCCGTCTTCTAAAAGATTTGTAGACATTTCAGTGTCCGGTGGTAATACGGCTCTAAAGCCATCAGGTAGCATATTGTTTACCGGGCCACCATCAACTAAATATTGGAGTACTTGCTTTGCAGCACTTTCTGATTTTGGTAATTCAAATGTTTGTGGAACGACTAAGCCATTCGCATCGATTAGATAAAGCTCACGAGTTACCGTTTCAGCCATTACCTCGTCCTGATTATCAACTGCCACGCCTTCTTTATCAGTACCCTCTTCTACAGCTGTAGCATCATCTTCATAAGAAACAATTTGCGGAGGATCGATCTCCTGCGTAGCTTGTTCTCCCCCAAATAATCCACAACCAGAAAGCAATACTGAGGATGCAAGGACGGTTGTAACAATTTTTGCTTTTGGTAATTTAGACATTTCTATCCCTCCCAAGATGGTTTGTACTATCATGTATACGAGCCTACCTAACGATTTAGACCGCTTGTCATCATTTTTTTTTGGACAAAGTTAAAAATTAGGCTATGTTAAAGAACTTTGTTGATTTTTTGCAGTGTTGATTGAAGTGGAGGGATGCGAGACTCCTGCGAGAAAAGCGGTTTATGGGAGACCCCGCAGGAGCGCAAGCGACGAGGAGGCTCCCCAACCGCCCGCGGAAAGCGAGTATCACGCAACGGAAATCAACAGACCTGTTTAACAGAGCCAAAAATTAAGACGAGAATCCAAATATTCGTTGTTTTATCAAGCTGCTATACATAACTACAAACTAATATTGCAACAATAGATAGGAGGTGTTAAAAACGTGAATAAGAAAAGAAAATCCAATATTTCAAAAAGCTTTCTATTAATTTCCACTACAATCTGTCTAATTTTATTACCGTTTGCAATTGTAAAACGTCCTTTTAAGGATTGGGTAATTGTTTACTTGGTAAGTATTATTGGTAATTCTATGGCTGATCGATATCTAGTGTCAAAAGGTTATTTAAAATATAAGATAAGACCTTTTCCAAAAAAGTTAAAAATCCATTTACCATTTGATTACATTCAGTATCCTTTAATTCTGCTTTATTATAATCAATGGACTTTAAATAGCAGTCCAATTGGTTTGTTTTTCAAGATTTTTCCTTTTGTTATTCCTCAAGTCATTATAGAAACCATAGCCGCCAAAAAGACTGACCTCATTACATGGAAGCGTGGTTGGTCATGGTATCACTCGTTTATTAGTTTGGTCATTAAATTAGTACTCTGTAGGGGTATCATCGGTTTGATTAGAATAATTAATAGAGGAACACTTTCTATAAAATAGAACCCAGCAAAAATATTTTCAAAAAAACAAAAGGATGAAACCATGACGATTTCATCCTTAGAGACCCTATGAGTTATGAACACTTATGATAATGAAATCACTTTAATTTTATCAATAGTTTGCTGAAAAAGCTGATTAGCTACTTTTTGAAAGGCTTCCTTTGAGCCTGTTGTTAAAAATAAGTGATCATTACATGGTGTCTTACTATGATTGAGCAAACGATTATAATACAGGATTGTACTCACTTCTCTAGCCGTTTCAGATCCTGACGAAATAAGCTGAACCTGCTGGCCCATGACTTCTTGGATGATTGGGCTTAGAAGCGGATAATGTGTACAGCCAAGTATTAGAGTATCAATACTTTCACCGATTAAAGGAGATAGCTCATCGGCCACAATATCATAAACCTCTTCTGTTTCATAATCCCCGGATTCCACAATTGGAACAAAACGAGGGCATGCTAACATTTTTACGTGTAATTGACTGTTGATGGAAAGTAGAGCGTGTTCGTAAGCACGACTTTGAATCGTTCCTATTGTACCAATTACACCGATTTGCTTATTCTTTGTTACCTTAACCGCCGACCTTGCCCCTGGATAAATAACCCCAATTACAGGGATACTCAGACTATTTTGAATTTCTTCTAATACAGCTGCCGTGGCAGTATTACAAGCGATTACTAGCATTTTAATATCAAAGCTTTGCAAGTAATTTGTCATTTCCCATGTGAATTTCTTTACTTCATGAAGTGGCCTAGGTCCATATGGACACCTTGCCGTATCTCCTAAGTAAATAATCCTTTCCTTCGGTAGCTGCCTCATTATTTCTTTTGCAACTGTTAATCCACCGACACCTGAGTCAATGACCGCAATAGGTCTGTTCAAAAAATCGCCTCATTCTTTCATTTCATGATGTAATTTACCTAAAAGTTTTTCAAGAATGATAATTTCATCCTTAGAAAAGGAAGATAGTACTTCTGTTAAGTACCCTTGACGCTTGTCTATTACTTCTTCAATAATTCGCGCACCTTCTTCAAGTAAATGAATACGGACAACTCGACGATCATTTACATCTTTAACACGTACTACTAACTGATTCTTTTCCATACGATCAATTAGATCTGTTGTCGTACTACATGCAAGGTACATCTTATTAGAGAGTTCACCAATGGTCATATCTCCATTTTCGTGTAACCATTGCAATGCGACAAATTGGGGTGGAGTAATGGTATAATGATTTAAAATTTCTCGACCCTTTTGTTTAATAATAGCTGCAATATATCTTAACGATTTCTCGGTTTCACCCACAATGATGTTTAATTCATTATCTTGTTTTTGTACCATAACACTCTCCTCCTCGAAGATAGTCAAATTATCGGTTTTCTTTACTATTAAGTTTATTTTCTACTTTTTTTGACAAAATTTCAAGAGAAAGCTTTATAAATACCTTAAAATCTATTTGTTTACTTTGGTTTATGTAGAAAACCGGCTTCCTTTTTATGAAAGCCGGACATTTTTAAAGCTCTAGTTCCCCCATACGAAGTAGCTCTACAACAGCTTGTGAACGCCCCTTAACGCCAAGCTTTTGCATTGCATTGGAAATATGATTTCTTACCGTTTTTTCACTTATAAACAATTCTCCTGCAATATCCTTCGTTGTCTTATCTTGAACCAATAATTCGAAAACTTCTCTTTCTCTTTTAGTGAGCAATGGCTTTGGTTGAAAGTCTTTCTCCTTCAATTGATGTAACCCTCCTTGCTAGGTTCGAGCTGTATGTTGGGATGGTTATATATTAGTCACCATATACTATGTAGAGGAGTGGAGAGCTGTTACAACTTACTGCAAGGTAATTGAAAAATATCAGGTTCTAACTGGCTGTTTTTCTGAGGATTGATTATACAATAATTCCTTCCAGTGTTCCTTCCATTCCTCAGGTCTCCCAGTTTCCTTATTTATTTGCACAATTGTCCCTCTACCCGTATAGGCCACTGTCCCATTTTCTTTCTTCACTAAGTAATGAAGTTCAACTGACGTCCTTCCCACTTTGTTCATCTTTACAAACACTTGTAAAACATCATCAAAATAGATTTGTGAAAGATAATCACACTGGAGATCTGCTACGACAGGAATTAATTCACTGTCTCGGCTCATCCAATCCCTCATAATGCCAATTTTCTTAAAAAATTCAAGTCTTCCTTCTTCAAAATATGTAAATGCAGTCGTATTGTTCACATGACCGAACATATCGGTCTCAGCAAATCTCACTTTAATACGAATTGAAAAATTAAATTCATTTTTCCATTCCTCGAAATTACTTATATATGAAATGTTTTTCATTTAAAAGCCTCCTTTTTTGGTTAGAGGGAATTTTATGAGCTCCAGAACCTTGTTCTTCCCTGATTAACTTTTGATTAATATTATTCGAAGAAAACTGTTATTCAAAACCAGCGTATCAATAAAAAAAAGTCTCTTCATGACAAGCATGAAGAGACTTTTGCCTTATCTATGATTTATACTTCATCACTACCAAAGAAATTTCTGAACATCTGAACAGTTGTATCACGGTTTAAAGCAGCAATTGATGTAGTTAAAGGAATACCCTTTGGACAGGACTGAACACAGTTCTGTGAGTTACCACAGTTCGCAAGTCCACCGTCACCCATAATAGCTTCTAAACGTTCAGATTTATTCATGGAACCAGTTGGATGAGCATTAAATAAACGTACTTGTGATAATGGAGCAGGTCCAATAAAGTCAGAGTTGCTGTTTACATTAGGACACGCCTCTAGACATACACCACAAGTCATACACTTAGATAATTCATATGCCCATTGACGCTTTTTTTCAGGCATACGTGGTCCAGGCCCTAAGTCATACGTTCCATCGATAGGGATCCAAGCTTTTACTTTCTTAAGTGAATCAAACATACGGCTACGGTCAACCTGAAGGTCACGTACAACTGGGAATGTCTTCATTGGCTCAAGACGAATTGGCTGTTCTAATTGGTCAACTAGAGCAGTACAAGATTGTCTTGGCTTTCCGTTGATGACCATCGAACAGGCGCCACAAACTTCTTCTAGACAGTTCATATCCCAAGTAATAGGTGATGTTTCTTTTCCGTTAACATCGACTGGATTTCTCCGAATCTCCATAAGAGCAGAAATAACATTCATATTAGGACGGTAATCTAATTCAAACTCTTGTGAATAAGGGGTAGATTCAGGGCTATCCTGACGGCTAACAATAAAACGGACTTTTTTAGTTTCTGTCATTTTATTTTTCCCCCTCTTTTTTCTTTGAATAGTCACGCTTACGTGGCGCAATTAATGAAGTGTCAACTTCCTCGTAATGGAATTGTGGAGCACTTTCATCAAATTTAGCCATTGTTGTCTTTAAGAACTCTTCATCATTTCTTTCTGGGAATTCAGGCTTATAGTGAGCACCACGGCTCTCATTACGGTTAAGAGCACCAATTGTAATAACACGCGCTAAGTGTAGCATGTTTTCTAATTGACGTGTAAATGAAGCACCTTGGTTACTCCATTTTGCTGTATCATTGATATTGATATTTTGATAACGCTCTAATAATTCTTGAATCTTCTCATCTGTCTTCTGAAGCTTCGCGTTTGTACGAACAACTGTTACATTGTCAGTCATCCACTCCCCAAGCTCTTTGTGAAGTACATATGCATTTTCTTTTCCATCCATCGACATGATGTTTTGGATTCTTTCTTCTTCTTGCTTCACATAACGATCAAACACAGAAGAACTAATATCATCAGCTGATTTAGAAAGTCCGTTCATATATTCTACTGCTTTAGGACCAGCCACCATACCACCATAAATAGCAGATAATAGTGAATTGGCACCTAGACGGTTTGCACCATGCATAGAATAATCGCACTCACCAGCAGCAAATAGACCTGGAATATTAGTCATTTGATCGTAATCTACCCATAATCCACCCATAGAATAGTGAACAGCTGGGAAGATCTTCATTGGCACTTTACGCGGGTCATCACCCATGAACTTTTCATAAATCTCAATGATTCCACCAAGTTTAATATCAAGTTCTTTAGGGTCCTTGTGTGATAGATCAAGGTATACCATGTTTTCCCCATTAATACCAAGCTTTTGCTCCACACATACATCAAAGATTTCACGTGTAGCAATGTCACGTGGTACTAGGTTACCGTAAGCTGGATACTTTTCCTCAAGGAAATACCATGGCTTACCATCCTTATACGTCCACACTCGTCCACCCTCACCACGAGCAGATTCACTCATTAAACGTAGCTTATCGTCTCCTGGAATAGCAGTTGGGTGAATCTGAATAAATTCTCCGTTTGAATAGTAGGCACCTTGTCGGTATACGATTGCCGCTGCAGAACCTGTATTGATTACAGAGTTTGTTGATTTACCAAAGATAATTCCAGGACCACCAGTTGCCATAATAACGGCATCAGCAGGGAATGATTTAACTTCCATAGATGTTAAATTTTGAGCAACAACACCTCGACAAACACCCTCGTCATCAAGTACTGATCCTAAAAACTCCCAACCTTCATACTTCTGAACTAATCCTGCTACTTCATAACGACGAACTTGCTCGTCTAATGCATAAAGTAATTGTTGACCAGTTGTAGCACCAGCAAATGCTGTACGGTGATGCTGTGTACCACCAAAGCGACGGAAATCTAAAAGTCCTTCCGGTGTACGGTTAAACATAACACCCATACGGTCCATTAAGTGAATAATTCCTGGTGCTGCTTCAGCCATTGCTTTTGCTGGAGGTTGATTTGCTAAGAAATCCCCACCATAAACTGTATCATCAAAGTGTTCCCATGGTGAATCTCCCTCACCCTTTGTATTAACTGCACCATTAATACCACCCTGTGCACAAACTGAGTGAGAACGTTTTACGGGTACTAGTGAAAATAAATCTACTGATACTCCAGCCTCTGCTGCTTTAATAGTTGCCATTAGACCTGCAAGGCCTCCACCAACCACTATAATTTTCCCTTTACTCATTTTGACTCACTTCCTTTATGGAATCTTTTTAGCATCCAACTTTTATTTAGTTCCGTCCAAAAAGATAATATTGTAAAATTATTATTCTACTAGCCGTCTTTAAACTACAAAGCTATTAAAGGTTAGCTAGATCAGGATTAATAAATGCAAAAATTGCTCTAAGACCTATAACTGTTAGAACGATGAAAACTCCAAGTGTAAAGTAAGTTGAGATCACTTGTGAACGTGGTGTAACTGTGATTCCCCAGCTAACGAAGAATGACCAAAGTCCATTAGCGAAATGGAAAGTAGTAGCAACAACACCTACAATGTAAAACACAAGCATAAATGGATTAGTTAAAATTGCCTCCATCATTTGGAAATTTACTTCTTGCCCAAATGCTGCAGCAATCCTGGTCTCCCACACATGCCATACAACAAAGATTAACGTGATTACTCCAGTAACACGCTGAGCCATGAATAACCAGTTTCTTAAATAACCATAGTTACTCACATTGTTTTTAGCAGTAAAAGCGATATAAAGTCCGTATACTGCATGATAAATTAATGGTAGAAAAATAACTAATGCTTCTAATGCATAACGAAATGGTAATGATTCCATAAAATGTGCAGCTTTATTAAAAGCTTCAGCACCTTCTGTTGCAAAATGATTGACTCCTAAGTGTGTAATCAAAAACACACCTACGGGAATAACCCCGAGTAATGAATGCAATCTGCGGTTAAAATACTCACGATTTCCAGCCATGTTTTACCCCCCTTGAAAAGTTACAACTAAGTCGATCGTATAAAAGAATTTAAAATGAAACCCTTTGCAAATTATTTCAGTAGAATGAAAGAATTCACCATGTTTATTTTACTCTTAGGTCTAATTCGAGTCAAGAAAACGCTACAAAATAACATTGTTTTCTCTACTAAAAATCTATTACTTGAAAATGATTTTAGCATTAAAAATAAATCCTTGATAGTTGAAATTGTTGAGTATTGCTCCAATTTATGTAATATAATAATGCTTGTGGATTAATACGCTTATATAGTTTGCATGATATGAGTTCACATTTTCCCTAAATTTAAAGCAAGCGACTTGAAACGAATCAACCATATAAAAGAAAGAGAGAGGATAGAATGAAACAATCTTCAGTAAAAGACCAACTTTCTCAATTTGAGCATTTACATACATCAGGCATTGCTTATGAACTAATACGTGAGATCCTGATTCCTGACTTGTTAGGACAGGAGCTTCCATCAATACTTTACTGGTCAGGTAAGAATATAGCGAGAAAATATCCTCTTTCAACAATTGAAGAAATCATACAATTTTTTAAAGACGCTGGATGGGGTGAATTATCCATCCTAGAGCAAAAATCATCAGAAATTCAATTTGAACTATCTGGTGATTTTATAACAGCGAGAAATCAATCAAGAAAAGGTGTTAGTTACCAGCTAGAAGCAGGCTTTATTGCACAACAAATCGAGTTTATACAACAAATGCTAACAGAGGCATTCGAAGAACAGAAAAAGCGCCACAACAAGGTCCTATTTACTGCTAGATGGGATAAGAAGGACCCATTAATATAAGTTGTTTTAAACTAACATTGCCTGGAAAAGTTCTTCTTGGCTTTTATCAATTAACAAGGCTCTTTTCTAAAAGTTTGTTGCTGTCTAATCAAATGTCTCAAATGATTCACCCTTTATAGTCCTTTAATCATCAGTTTTACTGGTTAGAAAAGAGCACCTCTCTCGATTTAAGGCAGAAGACATTATACTTGCAAGTAAAAATCCGGCATTTGGGATTTTTACGAAAGCAACAATCTATACGAAAACAGTCATTAACAAAAAGTAGACCTGTCACTTAGAACAGGTCTTTTGTCATTATACGGTTTGTTCAACATTCGCTTCTAATTTAAATGCAGCATGAAGAGCTTCAACAGCCTTCAACATATAAACATCCTCTACCACAGTCGAGACCTTAATTTCCGATGTACTTACCATTTTGACTTGAATCTCATTTGCAGCTAACACTTCAAACATCTCTGCCGCAACACCTGGATTAGATATCATCCCCGAACCAACGATGGAAACCTTTGCAAGTCCACTTTCATGTTCAATAGATTCAAAACCAAGATTTTCCTTGTTAGCAGCAAGGACTGCTAAAGTCTCATCAAGATCAACTGTTTGAATTGAAAAGGATATATTCGTTGTATTAGCACTTGTCATGCTTTGAATAATGATATCCACATTAATTCCATTTTTTGCAAGCGTAGTGAAAATGGTTGATAAAGAGTGTAGACCGTTTGTTACACCAATTACAGTTACTCTTGTAATTTCCTTATCAAAAGCTATACCTCTAACGACTAGATTATTTTCCATGGATACTTCCTCCTCAACTCTTGTTCCGTTTTCAATTTCCATACTTGAGCGAACTTCTAGTGGGATTGCGTAGTTTTTGGCAAACTCAACAGCTCTTGGATGTAAGACCCCTGCACCTAAGTTAGCCAGTTCTAACATTTCATCATAAGAGACAGAATGAAGTTTTCTCGCTGATTTAACATAGCGAGGATCCGTTGTAAATACACCGGTAACATCCGTATATATATCGCATTTGTCAGCTTGTAATGCAGCAGCAATTGCAACAGCAGTTGTATCTGATCCACCTCTACCTAAGGTCGTGATTTCTGCCTCAGATGCAATACCTTGGAATCCAGCTACAATCACTACATTTCCTGCATTTAAAAGTTCTAACATTCTCGTGTTATCAATATCAACGATTCTTGCATTACCATGAATGGCTTCAGTTTTAATACCAGCTTGCCAACCAGTTAGTGAAACTGCCTGTTGCCCTTGAGCTTGAAGTGCCATCGCAAGAAGCGATATAGAGATTTGTTCACCAGTAGTAAGCAGCATGTCCATTTCACGCTTACTAGGATTCTTAGATAACTGAGTTGCTAAACTTACTAATTCATCAGTCGTTTTCCCCATTGCAGAAACAACCACAACAACCTGGTTCCCTCTAGAAACCTCTTGAATCACACGGTTAGCTACATTTTGAATTCTTTCAACAGAGCCTACTGATGTTCCACCAAATTTTTGAACAATGATCCCCACATATCTCATCCTCTTCTGTTTATTTCAATTAAGTACAACACTGTTAGATTAATACAAAAAAATTGACTAGTTTAACGATTTGGTTAGCTATTTATGGTTACATCTTTTAAGAAATTAATGACGCTCATCTAACAGATTAAAAACAAAAAAAAGCAATGAGAGTATCTCATTGCTTGAACGGATTTAGTTAGACGTTCTCGCGAGTGAGATAGCTCTCCAAACAGAAAACTGTTTGACAATCTTGTATCTCTTAAATACAAGACCAGCAAAGGAGTTATGAGAATTCCCCTACTTCGGCGACGCTCCCCTTTCCATAATTATCACTAGAGCCTCATACTCTTCTAATTACGTACTATTGAAGTTCGCACCTCTACCTTCACTTCAACATTCTGAAGTGTATATGAAATTAAAACCTATTTTAACAGACGTAATCCTTTTACACAACGAAAATTTTCAAATCATTACTCCTCATTCATCTTATTTACAATTAATTGAGCAGTAGGTTTTGGAATTCCAATTATAACAAGTTCATCAACAGATGCTTCTTTCATTTTTTTAACAGAACCAAAATGTTTTAATAGGGATTTCTTTCGCTTCTCTCCAACTCCTGGGATATCATCTAAGATAGATTGAAAGACGTTCTTGCTACGCAATTGACGATGAAATGTAATAGCGAACCGATGCACTTCATCTTGGATTCTCTGTAATAAATAAAATTCCTGACTATTTCTTTCTAAGGGAACAAAATCAATTGGATCTCCTATCATTAATTCTGAAGTTCTATGTTTATCGTCTTTAACTAAGCCTGCAATCGGGATCTCTAATCCAAGCTCATTTTCAAGAACATCTCTTGCAGATGCAAGGTGGCCTTTACCACCATCAATTATGATAAGATCTGGTAAAGGTAGATTCTCCTTTAAAATTCTAGAGTATCTTCTTCTAACAACTTCTCTCATAGAAGCATAATCATCTGGTCCCTCTACACTTTTGATTTTGTATTTCCTATAATCTCGTTTCTCAGGTTTACCATCAATAAATGTAATCATGGCAGAAACAGGATTCGTCCCTTGAATATTTGAGTTATCAAAAGCTTCAATTCTGTAAGGTGTAGAGATCCCAAGTTTTACTCCAAGGTTCTCTACCGCCTTAATGGTCCTCTCCTCATCACGCTCAATTAGTGAGAATTTCTCTTGCAATGCAATTGTTGCATTTTTACAAGCTAAATCAACAAGTTCCTTCTTTTTACCCTTTTTTGGCTGGTGAACAGTAACCTCTAAAAGTTGCTCAACTAAATCCTTCTCCACATGATCAGGTAAGAGAATTTCCTTCGGTTTGAAGTGATGATTCTCAGCATAAAACTGCCCAAGGAAAGTAGTAAACTCCTCAACTGGATCTGCATAAACAGGAAATAGAGAAACATCTCTCTCAATTAATTTTCCTTGTCTAATAAAAAAGACCTGAACACACATCCATCCCTTATCATACGAAAAACCAAATACATCCCGATCAACCAAATCTGTCATCATCATCTTTTGCTTTTCCATTGTTGCTTCGATATGTGCAATTTGATCACGGTATTCTTTTGCTCTCTCAAAGTCCATTTCTTCTGAAGCTTGTAACATTTTATCAGTCAAGTTTAGTTTAACTTCTTTATAACCACCATTTAGAAATCGTGCAATTTCTTCCACCATATCTTTATTTTGATCATCTGTTACTTCATTCACACAAGGGGCCAAGCATTGCCCAATATGGAAGTATAAACACACCTTAGTTGGCAAGGTAGCACATTTACGTAGGGGATATATTCGGTCAAGAACCTTTTTCGTTTCATTTGCTGAGTAAACGTTTGGGTACGGTCCAAAATATTTCCCTTTATCCTTTTTCACTTGTCTTGTAATAATTAATCTTGGATGTTTTTCATTTGTTATCTTAATAAAAGGATAACTTTTATCATCTTTTAAGTTGATATTATATTTAGGGTTATGTTTTTTTATTAAGTTTATCTCTAGTATAAGTGCTTCTATATCAGATGATGTGACTATATATTCGAAGTCATCTATTTCACTAACTAAGCGTAAAGTCTTACCATCATGGGAGCCGGTAAAATATGATCGCACTCTATTTTTTAATACCTTTGCTTTCCCAACATAAATTATAGTTCCTTGCCGATCCTTCATTAAATAACAACCAGGCTGATCTGGTAAAACAGCGAGTTTCTCCTTTAATAAACCATTCATCAAGTACGACCTCCCCTCTACTCTTTTCGTATTGTATCATGATTTTAGTTATTTAACTTCTATTAGAAAAACTTGGCTCAGTCATCTCTTCTGTCGAACACAATGCTTCGACATCATTTCCCAAGAAATATTAAAAATTAATATTAATAATTTGTCGTAACATGAATGGAATTAGCCTATTTAAAGACCATTTGGAAAAGTATGATGTAGTGCGGTAATAAGGTGGTGAGGATAAGTTTCTCAAGAAAAAAGGGGAATACTTCCATAATGTGAGTATAACTTCATATGCATGGGAGTTACTTTTGAACAAATAGATTGCTCTTTTAGAGAATCCCATCTGTGTTACAAGTGTGAGGCTATTGGTGCGAAGTGATAATTTAGAAATGATTTTAATACATAGAAAAGCACCCCTAATGGAGTGCCTATTGATAGTTATATTATACGTGTTTTTCTAATACTTCTGCTAATGCATCTTTTGGTTGGAATCCAATTACTTTGTCAACAACTTCACCATTCTTGATCACAAGTAGAGTTGGAATACTCATTACTCCATATTGACTAGCTGTCTCAGGATTTTCATCGATATCTAGCTTTACGATTTTAACCTTATCTCCCATTTCACCATCTAATTCTTCAAGAACTGGTGCAATCATCTTACAAGGTCCACACCAAGGTGCCCAGAAGTCTGCTAATACAAGACCTTCACTTGTTTCAGATGAAAAGTTCTGGTCATTCACGTTTGAAATTGCCATTATAATTCCTCCTAATGTTCAACTGCAATAATTCCCCCTACTACTAGAGTAGAAGGTTCTAGTTATAACCAAAGTATACCATTACAGTATATGACTGGCTAATATTTTGCTCAAGTATAATCTGCCCATATAAAAATGTTTTCATCCTTTAAAAAATGATAAAAAGCCGCTAAAGTTAGCGGCCTCTTCTTATTATGAATGAACTTTTAATTTCTTAAATTCTTCTGTTAATATTGGTAGCACTTCAAATAAATCCCCAACGATTCCGTAATCTGCAACTTTAAAGATATTAGCCTCTGGATCTTTATTGATTGCTACAATTACTTTGGAGTTTGACATACCAGCCAAATGTTGAATAGCTCCAGAGATTCCGCATGCAATATACAAGTCAGGAGTTACAACTTTACCAGTTTGACCAATTTGTAGTGAGTAATCACAATACTCAGCATCACACGCTCCACGGGAAGCACCAACAGCACCACCTAAGACATCTGCAAGCTCCTTCAATGGGTTAAAGCCATCTTCACTCTTAACTCCACGTCCACCTGCAACAACAACCTTTGCTTCTGATAAGTCAACTCCCTCAGATGCCTTACGAACCACTTCCTTCACGATTGTACGTAGATCCTTGATTTCTACAGAAAGTGAAGTCACTTCACCAGTACGAGAAGAGTCCTCTTGCAATGGTGCAACGTTATTTGGACGGATTGTCGCGAAAATTAGTCCGTCTGTAACAACCTTTTTCTCAAATGCTTTCCCTGAATAAATCGGACGAGTGAAGACAATATTTCCTCCAGCAACTTCAACATCCGTTACATCTGATACAAGACCTGATTGTAATTTAGCTGCAACTTTTGGTGATAAGTCTTTACCTAGTGCAGTATGTCCAAATACAATTGCCTCTGGCTTTACTTCATCTACCGCTGCTAATACAGCTTGTGAGTATCCATCTGGAGTGTACGCACTTAGCTTCGCATCCTCAACAGTAACCACAGAATTTGCTCCAAAATGAATCATCTTATTAGCTAATGAGCTTACCTCTTCTCCAACTAATAGAGCAACCACTTCTCCACCCTCAGCGATTTGTGTAGCTGCACCAATTGCTTCGAAAGATACGTTTCTTAGTCCACCATCGCGGACTTCACCTAATACAAGAACTTTTCTAGCCATTTATATTACCTCCTTGAACAATTATAAGTAAGTTTTTGATAGTCTATTAAACTACTTTAGCTTCAGTATGAAGTAGTGCAACAAGCTCTTTCACTTGATCTTCTAGTTCACCTTCTAGAACTTTACCAGCTTCCTTTTTAGGCGGTAGGAAAATCTCGATTGTTTTTGTTTTAGCTTCTACATCATCTTCTTCTAAATCAAGGTCATCTAACTCTAATTCCTCAAGTGGCTTCTTTTTCGCCTTCATGATACCTGGTAGTGAAGGATATCTTGGCTCATTTAAACCTTGTTGAGCTGTTACTAGAACAGGTAGAGATGTTTCAATAACTTCTGAATCTCCTTCTACGTCACGCTCAATTCGGACTGATGTTCCATTCACTTCAAGCTTTGTAATTGTCGTAACATAAGGGATATTAAGTAGCTCTGCTAAACGTGGTCCTACTTGTCCTGAACCACCATCAATTGCTACGTTACCACCTAAGATGATATCAACTTCTTTATCCTCAAAGAATTTTGCAAGAACAGTAGCAGTTGTAAATTGATCGCCATTCTCTACATCATCTTCAATATTAATTAATACTGCCTTGTCTGCTCCCATTGCTAAAGCTGTACGGAGTTCTTTCTCTGAATCTTCTCCACCAACAGTTACAACTGTAACTTCGCCATCATTAGCATCACGAAGTTGAATCGCTTCTTCAATTGCATACTCATCATAAGGGTTAATAATAAATTCTGCCCCATCCTCAGCAATTCTTCCGTTTGACAAAGCAATTTTTTCTTCAGTATCAAAAGTTCTTTTCATAATTACATAAATGTTCATTGTTTTACCTCCTCGGGATTTTGCATTATTTTAAGGTTATTTATCATTTCGATGATTCAGATAATTTTATATAAATTTTTAATTATCTACCTTTGAATACAGGTTCACGCTTTTCCACAAATGCTGCAATACCTTCTTTTCCATCTTCCGAATCAAAGGCTTCCCCAAACAATTTAGCTTCTAGTTTAACGCCTTCATAGAAGCGATCTGATTTTGAGAAGTTAAGTAATTGAAGTGTTGACTTTACGGCAACAGGACTCTTTCTTGCAATCTTGTTTGCTAGTTTAAGAGATTCTTCTAACAAAGACTCCTCAGGAACAGCACGGTTAGCAAGTCCTAACTTTACAGCGTCAACCCCACTTACTGGATCACTAGTCAAAAGCAATTCAGCCGCTTTGGGTTGCCCAACTAATCGAGCGAGACGTTGCGTTCCAGCAAATCCTGGAATCAATCCTAACTGTAATTCTGGTAATCCTAATTTCGCATTTTCAGTAACAATTCGGATGTGACATCCCATTGCTAATTCAAGACCTCCACCTAATGCTGCACCATGAATTGCCGCAATAATAGGTTTTGGGAAACTTTCCATTCTCTCAAACAAGTCTTGACCATATGAAGAAAGTTGTTCAAAAGCCTCTCCATCTGGAACTGATGTGAACTCTTTTATATCTGCTCCGGCTGAGAAAAAGCGACCTTCACCATGAATTAATAAAACACGAACTTCTTCGGAATGTTCAACTTCATCCAAGACTGTTGAAAGCTCTTTCAAAACCTTAGATGATAAAGCATTTGCTGGAGGACTATTTAAGGTAATTACACCAACAAAGTCTTTTACTTCTATTTTAAAAACTTCCAAAGTGACACCCCCTGTACAATAATCATTATACTCTCTCGTCCTATTGTTTAGAATGAGAGTATCCACATCCGTTTATAAGTAATTGATGAACCGGCTCAATTAAATGTGTCAGGTTATATTTTTGTTCATTCATAACCCAACTAGTGATCGTTTCATCGATGGTTCCAAATATCATCTGTCTAGCTAATCTAACGTCTAAGTCAGTTCTAAACTCACCACTCGTCATACCAGTCTTAACGATGTGATCAATCACACCTAGATAGCCTTTTAAGACATCATTGATTCGATATCGTAATTCTTTGTTTGATTGCCTAAGCTCTAACTGGGTAACAATGGCTAAGTGATAGTCTGATGCTAAATTTTCAAAATGCAGTTTTACAAGACGATATAATTTATCAGCTGCATTAGGAATTTCTGTTATTTCTGTTTCTAATCTTTCAACAAATGAACCCATTTTTTCTTCAAATAAAGAAACAAGGATATCCTCTTTGTTCTTAAAGTACAGATAGATTGTCCCATCCGCAACACCGGCTGTTTTAGCAATTTTAGAAACCTGTGCTTGATGGTATCCGTTTTCCGCTATAACGATAACAGCAGCGTCAATTATTTGCATATACTTTGGTTTATTTCGTTTCAATTGACTTTTCTCCCTTGTTAGCTTTATATAAAAGCTAAAAATGAATGACCATTCATTCATGAGTTTATTTTAAATGACATATGGTTTACTGTCAAGTGATGTTAATCGATAAAGTGCAACTTCAATCAGTGGGGGTTTTCCTCATCCCCACTGATTGTTAGTTGAACCAATCGGGCTTTTACGGGCAGTTTTCCCCCTACCTAAGCTTCTCGATAAGAAAAGATTAACTAGATGCAGGTGTTTTAAAGTGGGATTACTGCCCGTTAATGCGGGGTAAATAGTAGCCTTTTAAAGGAAGTTTTCCTTTCCTTTAAAAGGCTATTATTTTTACTGTATCTTTGATAGCTTTTCTTTTTCTTCCTCAACAAGAGTTCTTCTTAGAATTTTCCCTACTGCAGTCTTAGGTAGTTCTTTTCTAAATTCATAGATTCTTGGAACTTTATAGGCTGCTAAGTGCTTTCTTACATACGTATTTAATTCTTCTTCTGTACAAGTAATTCCTTCTTTTAGTACGATGTATGCCTTAACAGTTTCCCCACGATATGGATCAGGTATTCCAGCAACTACAGCTTCCTGTATCTTCTTATTTTCATAAAGAACTTCTTCTACTTCTCTTGGATAAATATTAAAACCACCAGCGATAATCATATCTTTTTTACGATCAACGATATAGAAATATCCGTCTTCATCCATATAACCAAGATCACCTGTATAAAGCCAGCTATCTTTTAACACTGCCTCTGTTTCTTCGGCCTTATTCCAGTATCCCTTCATCACTTGAGGACCTTTTACAATGAGCTCACCGATTTCTTTCGGCTCCGCTTCTTCTCCGGTCTCCATCGAAAGAATTTTGGCATCTGTATCTGGCCATGGCACTCCAATACTACCATTTACTCTTTTCTCCCATAAGTTATTGGAGTGAGTAACAGGGGAAGCTTCCGTAAGTCCATAACCCTCAACCAATTTACCACCTGTCACTGCTTCAAACTCTTGTTGAACCTCTAAAGGTAATGGTGCAGAACCACTTATACAACACTCGATGGATGAAAGATCATAATCTTTAATGTTTGGATGATTTAATAGCGCAACATAGATAGTTGGTGCACCTGGAAACAAGGTTGGTTTATGCTTTTGGATTGTTTTTAATGTCGTTTCCGCATCAAACTTCGGTAGTAGAATCATCTCGAATGCTTGCATGATTGATAAGTTCATAACCGTTGTCATTCCATATACATGGAAGAATGGAAGAATCCCTAACACTTTTTCTTCGCCTTTTTTGCACTTATACATCCAGCTAGAACACATTAATGTATTCGCTACTAAGTTCTCATGAGTAAGCATAACACCTTTAGGAAATCCAGTTGTTCCACCCGTGTACTGTAGCAATGCTAAATCTTCCTTTGGATTGATGTTCAACTGTATATATTCAGCTTTACTTGTAGCTAAGATTTTTGTTAACAAATGATTTGCACCTTGATGCTCAACCTTTACTACTACTCCGTGTTCCTTCTTTTGAATAAATGGATAGACTAGGTTTTTTGGGAATGGTAGATAGTCTTTAATACCCGTAACAATAACATGTTCAATCGCAGTAACGCTCTTCACCTTTCGAACACGTGGATACAATAAGTCTAAACAAAGGATAATCTTGGCCTTTGAATCATTTAATTGATATTCAAGCTCTCTTTCCATATATAACGGATTTGTTTGAACGACGATTCCACCAGCTAACAACGTAGCATAATAGCCGATTACAGCTTGAGGACAATTCGGCAGCATAATAGAAACTCGATCGCCTTTTTCTAGACCAATTTTTTTGAAATAGTTAGCAAGCTTTAATGACTGTTCATATAGCTGTTCAAATGTCAGCTCTTTACCCAGAAAATGAAGCGCTTTCTTTTTAGGGTATTCTTTTGCTGTTTCTTCTAAAAACTGATGGATTGTCTTACCTTCGTAAGATATTGAATGAGGGATTTCTGTGGGGTAATTTTTCAACCATGCCTTGTTCATTTGTAGTTCCTCCTCTAGGCTTTCTTCTCCTTATTATAGTACACGATTATTTTTGTGACAATTAGAATAAATTAAAATATTCAGAAATGCTTCTAGAATGCATGTCCTATCAGGTTTTCACTCATACAATTTATCACGATAAGGCTCGTATTTTATTTTATAAATAAAGTTTTTAGTTGAAGGTCACCTAATGAAAGAGCAAAAAAAAAGAGACTATAAATAGTCTCTGAAATATTTGTGTTATAGAACAATGTTAATACTAAACAAAGGTGATGATTTTATAAAGGAACGTGATTTCTTTCAGGAAAATCACCCCAAAAACCTAAGTATTAAAGATCATATAAATAACTCCTATTAGCATAAAGACACCACAGAGGGCTATCAAAATCTTAGCTAAAGTTTCCATTCATTCTCTCCTTACTCTCCTATTCCAGCACCAACTACAAAAGATAGACCAATTGAAATCATCATGGAAATGAACCCGACTGCACGGTTATCTTTTTCTATTTCCTCATCAATTCGAAATTTAGGTGTTAGGAATTCGAAAATGAAATAACCGATCAAGAGTAAAACAAATCCAAATACTCCCCATCCAATCATCGTAAATAATGTATCATGATTCTCTATAGAATAACGAAATATGTTAGCAATTCCAAATATTTTCCCACCCGTTGCCATGGCCACAGCTAGATTCCCTTGCTGAATTTGTTCTAGATTCTTATACTTAGTTACAAGCTCTAAGATCGTTAAAAATAAAACAGCACACAACACTGCTACACTGTAATACGCCGCGGTCTGGATATATACATTTTCCCAAAAATCGTTCAATTGAGATCTCCCCTTACTTAAACTCAATAATGGTAACTCCAGTTCCACCTTCTGACGCTTCCCCATAACGTGCCTTTTTAACGGAGCGATGATTTTTTACATATTCTTGAACTCCTTGTCTGAGAGCACCAGTCCCTTTACCATGAATAATGGATACACGAGGATAGCCAGCAAGTAGTGCATCGTCGATATATTTCTCCACTCGAAGTAGTGCATCCTCGAACCTTTCTCCTCTTAGATCAAGTTCTAGCTTTACATGAGAGTCGATACCTCTAACTGTTGCTAAAGGCTTTGTTTCAACAGGCTTTGGCCTACTAATATACTCAAGGTTTTTCTCTTTTACTTTCATTTTCATGATACCTATTTGAACTTGCCATTCGTCTTTACTAACCTGGTCAATTAAATGTCCTTTTTGGTTTAATGATAAGACATTAACTTCATCACCAGGGTGAAGTTTCTGCTTATTAGCACTTTTTTGTGTTGTTGTCTTTTTATTAGTAGTTAGCTGTGGAGTGGCTCCCTCTAACCTTTTTCTTGCTTCAATTAATTCGTGGTCTTTAATACTTGCATATTGTTGCTTTTGCATCTTCCGTAAATCTTGAATGATTTCTTCAGCTTCTTGTTTAGCTTTTTCTATGGATGAAGCTGCTTTCTGTTCTGCTTTTTCATACATGCGATCGCGCTTTTCATTAAATTCAATGATTTGTCGTTGTAGCTCTTTATGAAGTTCTTCGGCATCCTTTCTGATATGTTCCGCTTCTTCCATATCAGTTTCTGCCTTTCTTCGATTCTCTTCAAGTGATGCAATCATGTTTTCGACCTGATTGCTCTCAGCGCTAATATGATTTTTAGCATTTTCGATCACACTTTGATTGAGCCCTAATCGTTTAGAAATTTCAAACGCATTGCTTCGCCCTGGAACACCTATCAATAATTTATAGGTTGGACTTAAGGTTTCCACATTAAATTCTACACTTGCGTTTACTACACCATCACGATTGTAGCCATAAGCCTTTAGTTCTGGATAGTGGGTAGTAGCAATAACTCTTGCACCTCTCCGATATACCTCATCTAAAATTGAAATAGCAAGTGCTGCTCCCTCCTGAGGATCCGTTCCAGCCCCAAGTTCATCAAATAGTACAAGACTATCTCCATCCACCTTTTTTAAAATATCAACAATATTAACCATGTGGGAGGAGAAGGTACTTAAACTTTGCTCAATTGATTGCTCATCACCAATATCAGCATAAACAGCTTTAAAGATTCCCATCTCAGATCCATCTAATGCAGGTAACTGTAATCCGGACTGTGCCATTAGCGTAAATAATCCTACTAGCTTTAACGTTACAGTCTTTCCTCCAGTATTGGGTCCTGTTATTACTATACTAGTGAAGTCACGTCCTAGCTCCACATCGTTAGGCACAACCTCATCTTTTGGAATAAGTGGATGCCTCGCCTTTAGTAGCTTTATATAACCAGAATTATTTAACTTCGGTTTAGAGGCTTTTATCTTCTGACTATAGGCACCTTTAGCAAACATAAAATCAATCTCTGCCAAAACAGCTATATTTTCCAGAATTGAATCAGCTTCCACCGCTACTTCTTGCGAGAGTTCAGATAAAATTCTCTCCACTTCTTGCTTTTCCTTGAACTTTGTTTCGTTTAAAGAGTTGTTAATATCAACAACCGATTGTGGCTCTATAAACAAAGTAGCACCTGAAGCTGACTGATCATGCACCATTCCACCAAAAGCACCTCTATATTCTTGCTTTACTGGAATGACAAAACGGTCGTTTCTAATGGTGATAATCGCATCAGATAGCATTTTTTGTGTGGACGTTGAACGAATCATGTTTTCTAGCTTTTCTCTCGCTCTTGATTCAAGTGTCTTAAGCTGACTTCGAAGTGACTTAAGCTTGTCACTTGCTCCATCTAATACTTCTCCACTTTCACCAATACAGAAATTTATTTTCCTTTCTAAATCAAGTAAGATAAAGAGTCTATTGGCGTAACCCTCAAGAAATGGAATCGTAAGTTCCTCTTCAACTAGGTCTTGAACGAACTTCTTCATTTGTCTACTAGCGTATAAAGTACTAGTTATATTTAGAAGTTCATGTGGACTTAGGATGCTCCCTATTTTAGCTCGCTTTGCATATGGACGAACATCAAATATTCCACCTAATGGTACATTTCCCTTAAGTCTTAGAACAGTTGACGCTTCATCCGTTATATTTTGCCACTCCACAGCCTCTTCATAGGAGGTAGTCGGAAATAGATTCTCTACCTTTTCTTTTCCAAGGGATGAAGAAGCGTGTTTTATGAGCTGTTCTTTTACCTTTGTAAATTCTAACACTTTTAATGTCCGGTCAAGCATTTTGTTCACTCCTATCCTTCACCGCGCTTAGTGATGTCTACTTAAAAACTTTTTAAGCTGATGAAGCTCTAACGTATTTATTACGTTCTCCTTGCGAATCCAACCTTTTCTTGCTGATGATATACCAATTTCCATATAGTCTAGCTGATTTATATGATGTGCATCTGTATTAATCACTATTTTAACTCCCGCGTCTTGCGCTTTCTGAATATACTGCGAAGCTAAATCAAGACGATGAGGATTAGCATTTAGTTCGAGTGCTGTATTTGTTTCTTTTGCTAATTGAATAAGTAGGTCCATATCAACGTCATATCCATCTCTTGAGCCAATAATTCTTCCAGTAGGATGGGCAATGATATCAACATGAAAGCTATCAAAAGCCGTTTTTAATCGCTTCATAATCGTTTCTTGATCCTGAGTGAAACTTGAATGTATGGATGCTATAACAAGATCCATTTCCTCCAAGAATTCATCATCATAATCCAGTGTCCCATCCGGTAATATATCCATTTCAACACCTGTTAAGATTGTAAAATGTTCAAATTGTTCATTTAATCGTTGTATTTCCTCACGTTGCCGTTTAAGTTGCTCAACATTTAACCCATTAGCCACCCTTAAATATTTCGAATGATCTGTAATGGCCATATATGAATATCCTTTTGCGATACAGGCTTTTGCCATTTGCTCAATCGTATGCGCTCCATCACTCCAAGTAGAGTGCATATGAAGATCACCCCTTATATCACGTTGCTTTATAAGGGGAATTTCATCTTGAAATAACTCAACCTCATGCTCTCCTTCTCTAAGCTCCGGAGGAATAAAGGTTCTATTAAAAAACTGAAAAAATTCCTCTTCTGATTGAAAAGTAATTACCTCTCCAGTCTCATTGTTTTCTACTCCATATTCACTGATCTTCAAACCTCTTTCTTTTGCCAACTGCCTCATTTTTACGTTATGATCCTTCGAACCTGTAAAATGGTGAAGAGTGGTGGCAAAGGCCTTAGGCTCGACAATTCTAAAATCAACTGAGACCTCATAATCATAATCCAGTGTCAAAGACACCTTTGTGTTACCACTCGCAATAATATCCTTAATTCCATTTATACGTAGCAATTGTTCTTTAATGGATTCCGGCTTCTCGGTTGATATAATAAAGTCTAAATCTTTAATGGTTTCTCTCATTCTCCTCAAGCTTCCTGCCCGAGAATAAGAAACTACATCGATCATGTTAGCTAATTGTGCTTCAATTTGCTCAGCAATCTCCAACATAAAGGCTATTGGTAAGCGCTCTGGTCTTGTACCGGCATCACGGACAGCCTGAAGAATCTTTTGTTCTGATTTTTCACCAAACCCAGGTAGACCTTTAACTTTACCCGCTTCACATGCTTCTTGCAGACTCAATAGATCAGTCACACCTAGCTCTTGATATAATTTAGCTATCTTTTTGCCTCCTAAGCCCTGTAGCTTTAATAACGGAATGAGGCCCTGAGGGACTTCAGCCCTTAGTTCTTCTAGTACAGTAGATCTTGCAGTTTCTATATATTCCTGAATAACCGAAGCTGTTCCTTTACCAACACCAGGTAAAGCAGTGACATCTCCTATTTCATCAATAGGTCGCTCATCCTGTTCAATTGCATTGGCTGCTTTTCGGTAGGCAGCAATTTTAAATGTATTTTCTCCCTTAAGCTCCATATATATCGCGATTGTTTCCAATAGTTTTATGACATCCTTCTTATTCAAAGAAAACACCGTCCTATTTTGTTCTATAAAAATGATACTAAGAAATCCGAAAAAAGTACAATAAACCGTTGAAAGACAGAACTAGTAGTTACGTAGATAATTAACGATTTTGCGATTGTGACTACTTTTCACGGGATAATCCCTCGGTTTCACGCAATTAGGGGTGGGAATGGGTTATGAAAGTTCGATCATTGTTAAAATACCACCTTACTTCTGTGTACAGGCTTTTAAAATCAACTTATAGCCTACCTAATGAAAAACCTCTCACTACAATAGTAATGAGAGGTTATTAGCTACGGTTATCTATTAATACCAAAATCTGTTGCTCATAAAAACTCACATTCCAATCCATAAATCATGAATTGTCCCTGAAAAAATGGGTGTATGCTGGACGATTGACATGGCTATAAAGGAATCTTGCATATGTGCTTGAATCATTTCGACTGGAACTAGAGCACCTATATAAAGTAATATAAAGACAATTAAATATACCTCAACAAAGCCTAAAACCGCACCAGCCCAACCATTGAGTTGCTTTAAGATAGGCAAATGCGCAAGAAAGTCTAACATTGAACCTAATATTTGCATCATAATTTTAGTTCCAAAAAACAACATCGCAAAAGCAATTGCGCGGTAGTATGCCATTTCTAAATCCTCATGAGTAAAGATAAGTGACATCATTCCACCATCATTCACTACCGGGTAAGGAACCCATAGCTCGAGCTTTGGAGCTAGATCATCAAAATATAAATATGACACTACAAAAGCAGCAATAAAGCCGGTTAAGTGAACGATTTGAAGGATAAAGCCTCGCCTTAATCCTATTAAAAAACCGATCCCGAGAATAAGTATAATTGCTAGGTCTAGCATTTCTGTCAACCCTCTTCATTCTTGATTTTTTGCTGTAGTGCTTCTAATTCATCCTTTAATTTTAAATAATCATACACTACATTAACCGCTGTCAATACAGCAAGCTTGCTACTATCTAAGTTCGGATTTTTATCACTGATTTCTCTCATTTTATCATCCACTATTGAGGCAACTAATCTGATATAGCTTGTACTGTCACTACCCACAATAGAATATTGTTGACCATATATATCTACTGTTGTCCTTGTTTTTTTCTGTTCAGACATTTTAGTAGCCTCCTGTAACTAACAATCCTAAAATATATGATAACATGAACATTTACGATTGGAAAGAACTAGTATAAGTAAGGTATGATAGAGTCACTATGTATTCATACCTCTACCACTATAGAATAGAAAGGGAGGCGCTTTTTTGTCTACCAAAGTCATTAAAGTAAATGAAGCGACAATCACTCAAATGAAGACCCATTATAAACAACATCTACTAGAAAAAATCCCCCCGGGAGGAGTATTTGCAGCCAAACATCCCTCTTGTATGATTACAGCTTACCGCTCTGGTAAAGTCATGTTTCAAGGGGCAGGTGCCGATTCAGAAGCTGGGGTATGGGAACATCAATCTAGTGAAGTAACGCCGAAAGCTAAAGCAGCGCAGCCCAAAGCTAGAAATGATCAATACTCTGTACCAAGCAATATTGAAGAACTAGCTATCATAGGATCTGATGAAGTAGGAACTGGAGATTATTTTGGTCCTATCATTGTAGTTGCTGCCTATGTTCAACCAAAGGATATGGCGTTATTGAAAGAACTAGGAGTAAAGGATTCTAAAGGATTAAAAGATGACCAGATTATAAAGATAGCAAAGGACATAAGGCAAGTGATCCCACACAGCGTATTAATTTTACATAACGAAAAGTATAATAGCCTTCAAGCTAGAGGGATGACACAAGGTAAAATAAAGGCATTGTTACATAATAAGGCGATTGGCCATGTCCTTGATAAGATTGACCCAGAACAACCAGACGGCATTCTAATCGACCAATTTGCCGAGCCAGATATATATTATCGCCATATTAAAAATGAGAAGCGTATTATTAAGAATACTGTTTATTTTAGTACTAAAGCAGAAGGGGTTCACTTATCAGTTGCAGCTGCGTCCATCATTGCTAGATATGTTTTTGTAAAAGAGTTTGATAAACTTAGTGAAAAAGCTGGAATCACTCTTCAAAAAGGGGCCGGAGCCGGGGTAGACAGAATCGCAGCGCAGCTTATTAAAAGCAAGGGTGAGACCGTACTTACAGAAATAGCAAAGGTTCATTTTGCCAATACAGAGAAGGCTCGAAGACTGTTACGATAGGTGAAAACCTAAAAAAGAACTGGTAGACCATAGATCAATTCCTTACTTCATAGGGTTGGTCTTTATTTATTTCCACTAATTGGCTGCCTCACCAAGATACTTTTTTTAACAAATCTGCAAATAATATAATCAACAAATGGTGTGGTGGGGTGTTTCGTGGGAAAAGAACATCTGGAGTCGTATAATAAGATAAAATCCATGCAAGAGCAGCTTTCTAAAATACAATCTGATTATTGGTATGACTTTTCTGGTTTTGACACCTGGCAATTTTGGGTGATTTTAATTTTTTTCTTTTTAGCACCGTTAATCAGTTTATTTTTCCTTCTTGATCAAAAAGAAAGGTTTTCGGTCGGCTTTTTTGGATTTAATATTCATGTGTGGTTTGGTTATATTGACCGGATTGGAAGTGAAAATGGTTACTGGGGCTATCCTTATAAACTAGTACCCTTCATTCCAGGAAATATTTCAGTAGATGCTGCACTGGTTCCCATTTCATATATATTCGTTTATCAATGGACAAAAAAGAAAAAGAAGAACTTCTACATTTACGCAACTGGATTGTCCTTATTTTTTTCTTTTATTTTTAAACCAATTATTCACTCACACCAACTATTTGAGTTACATAAAGGAACCAATTACTTTCACTTGTTTTTACTATATTGTCTAATATTCATTTTTTCTAAAATTGTTACGAATATTTATGATAAATTGCCTTTGAGAGGCATGAAACAATCGTCTAATTAAGTTACTTGGTCGGGTTCATTTTTTACATGTGTAGAGAAGGATCTTCTATCGATTTTGATCCTTCCTCTCCCGCCATTCTTCCTCTAAGATACTCATTTCCCACATATTCCAGTATTCTTCTCCGATTTTTCTAAAATCCCGAAGTAATCCCTCTTTTTGGAATCCTACTTTTTCGTAGCAAGCAATTGCCCCTTTATTAAAATCAAATACACCAAGACTGACCCGATGCATGTTTAAATCGGTAAAAGCGATGCGGAGTACCTCTTTCATCATGTTCTCGCCAATTCCTTTTCCTCTTAATCCCCCATCACCGACCAATACTCTTCCAATTCTAGCTGACTGGTGTTTTCGGTCAATTCTTCCTAACGATAGGTGACCAATAGCAGCTCCTGTTGCTTTGTAAATTACTTTATAAATGAACATATCAGAATGTTCATGGTTCGCATCTTTTATATATTCTTCTAACTGCGACTTATCTAGAGGATAATTGAAGCTATCACCGCTCCATTGAACATTAAATACTGGCGATTTTACCCAGCCTATTAACTGATCAAAGTCGTTTCTATCAAAATAGTGTAATTCAATCAAATTAAAACCTCCTGTAAGTAGGATACCTTAAATAAGGAGCTCTTCATTAACAAAGCTATAAAGTAATAGTTAAAAATGGGCCTATCGGAAATTCCAATAGGCCCTTTTATTACTATTTTATCCTCTAAGTACTGCTCCCGTTTTCTCTTCAACTGCTGCTAATACTTTAGAATGTGTAGCCACAACGACATCATCTGTTAGTGTACGTTCCGGATCGAAATATCGTAATGAGAAGGCTAGGGATTTTTTACCCTCTTCCATTTTGTCACCTTCATATAAATCGAATACATGTACCTCTTTTAAGAGATTACCACCAGCAGCAACAATAATTTTCTGTATATCTCCTGCTGTAATTTCTTGATTTACAACTAAGGCAATATCACGAGTGATCGAAGGATACCTTGGAACAGGGCGGTAATCAACCTTGTCACCAACCAGAGAAACAAGCTTATCCAATGATAATTCGAATACGTAAGTTTCTTGAAGATCTAAGTCTTTTTGGGTAGATGGATGAACTTGGCCAATATATCCAATATAGTCACCCTCCACAAAAATATGCGCCGTTCTACCAGGGTGAAGGTCATTTCTTTCTGCTGCTTGATACTCAATTCCTTTAATTCCTACTGTATCAAATAGTCCATCTAAGATACCTTTTAGCACGTAGAAGTCAACCGGCTTCTTTTCCCCTTGCCATAAATGAGTTTGCCATAATCCAGTTACAGCACCAGCGATTCGTTCTATTTCCTTTGGTAACTCACCTTTTTGTGTCGGAATAAAGACAGACCCCACTTCGTAGAAACCAAGCTGATCAACTTGTCGATGAAGATTATATTTAATCACATCAGTAAGGTGTGAAACTAAACTTAGACGCAAGACACTACGATCTTCACTCATTGGCATAAGGAGCTCAACTGGTTCAAGTCTTTCCTCTTCATTTAAAAAGCGATGAATCTTTTCCTTGCTTGTTAAAGAGTAAGTAGTTGCTTGATACAACCCTGCACCCTCTAAATAGCGTCGAATCTGTCTACGTAAACGTTGACGATCTGTTAAACTCCCTGGAGTTTGCTCCCCTGCAGGAAGAGTTACCGGTACACGGTCATACCCATAAAGTCTAGCCACTTCTTCTACAATGTCCTCTTCAATCGTAATATCGCCACGGCGTGTGGGGATTGAAATTGAGAATTCACCATTATCTTCTTTATATTCAAACCCTAATCGACGAAGAATATCCCCAACTGTATCACTAGTTAGCTCCATTCCGATCACATTATTGATTCTTGTAAGAGTGATCGTCACATTTACTGGTTCTAACTGGAGAGAGTTAGCCTCCACACTACCTTTTAAAACGGTACCCCCCGCATATAATGCCATTAGCTGTGCAGCACGCTCGGCTGCTTCGTTAGTACGTTTAGGATCAATCCCTTTTTCATAACGAGTACTTGCTTCACTACGAAGACCATGCTCCTTAGAAGCTCTCCTAATCGTCCCACTAGCAAAATAAGCAGATTCAATCAGAACATTTTGTGTGTCTCCCGAAACTTCTGAGGTTGCTCCCCCCATTACACCTGCAAGAGCAAGAGGTTGTTCCCCATTTGTTATCAAAAGATGGTTTTCAGTAGCCGTTCTTTCTACATCATCAAGTGTGACAATTTTTTCGCCAACATTAGCTCTTCTAACTAAAATTTCTTTAGACCCAATTTTGTCATAATCAAATGCATGAAGCGGTTGCCCATACTCTAATAAAATATAGTTCGTGATATCTACAATATTGCTAATCGGGCGAATTCCTGCTGCCATTAGACGACTTTGCATCCAATATGGAGATGGACCAACCTTCACATCTTTGACAACCTTTGCTACATATAAAGGATTATCTTCCTTTGCATCGACATTTACAGTAATATAGTCTGATGCCAATTCGCTTCCTTCTTCATATTGAATTGTTGGAAACTTCACTTCACGGTCAAGGATTGCTGCTACCTCAAAGGCAACACCTAACATATTTAAGCAGTCAGCACGGTTTGGCGTTAAGCTTAGCTCCAAGATTTGATCATCTAAATTTAGGTTTAATAGCGCATCGGCTCCAACCTCTGCGTCATTTCCGAACACATAGATCCCTTCGGAGAATTCTTTAGGAACAAGCTTACCTTCTACTCCTAGCTCCTGAAGGGAACAAATCATTCCGTTAGATTCTTCACCGCGAAGCTTTGCTTTCTTAATTTTAAAGTTACCAGGGAGAACTGCTCCAACTGTTGCGACAGCCACCTTCTGTCCTTTAGCCACGTTAGATGCTCCACAAATAATTTGAACAGGCTCACCCTGACCTAGATCAACTAAGCACTTATTTAACTTATCTGCATTCGGATGCTGTTCACATTCCACTACATGACCAACAATTACTCCGCTGATCCCTTTGTTCAGGACTTCTACACCTTCAACTTCAATTCCACTCTTAGTAATAAGTTCAGCTAATTCATGTGCTGAAACTCCTGATAAATCTACATATTCACTTAACCATTTATATGAAACAAACATGTTAGTTCTCCCTCCTCTTACGCTCGTTTAAATTGATCAATGAAACGTCTGTCATTAATATAGAAATTTCGAATATCCTCAATACCATACTTTAGCATCGCAATACGTTCAGGACCCATTCCAAATGCAAATCCTGTATATTTCTTAGAGTCAAAGCCGGCCATTTCTAATACGTTTGGATGAACCATTCCAGCTCCTAAAATCTCAATCCACCCTGTCCCCTTACAAACGTTACAGCCTTCACCATGACAAATTTTGCATGAAATATCCATTTCGACAGATGGCTCTGTAAAAGGGAAGAAAGATGGGCGTAAACGAATTTTTCGATCTTCTCCAAACATCTTTTGAGCAAATACTGTTAACGTTCCTTTTAAATCGCTCATCCGAATATTTTCATCCACTACTAATCCTTCAATTTGAGTGAATTGATGTGAATGTGTTGCGTCATCATTGTCACGACGATACACTTTACCTGGACAAATAATTCGTACTGGCCCCTTACCTTCGTGCATCTCTAGTGTTCTCACCTGAATAGGTGACGTTTGAGTACGTAAAAGCGTTTCTTCAGAAATGTAGAATGAATCTTGCATATCACGGGCTGGATGACCCTTTGGAAGGTTTAAGGCTTCAAAGTTGTAATAATCACTTTCTACCTCAGGTCCCTCTGCGATGGTATAGCCCATGCCAATAAATAAATCTTCAATCTCTTCAACAATAGCAGTCAGTGGGTGATGATTCCCTTTCCGGACAGGTCTGCCTGGTAGCGTTACATCAATTTTTTGAGAAGCAAGCTTCTTTTCAACCTCAGCTTGTTCTAATGTAGCTAACTTCTTTTCAATTGCATTTGTAATGGCTTCTCTAACCTTATTTGCCACTTCACCAATTATAGGACGCTCCTCTGCTGGAAGCTTCCCCATTCCCTTAAGCACTTCCGTAATTGGACCTTTTTTACCTAAAAAACTAACCCGGATATCGTTCAGTTCTTTTAAATCTTGTGTTCCTTGAATTTGTTGTATTGCTTCTTCTTGAAGTTCTTGTAAACGTTCTTTCATATGTCATCCTCCTTTATCCTTAAAGACGATTGCGCCTTATATTTCAACTTTAAAAGAATACAAAAAAGTCCTCTTCCCAAGAAAGGGACGAGGACTTGTGTTCGCGGTACCACCCTAATTACTAAAACACAATGGGTTTTAGTCACTTCATTGTCATAACGGCTCTTCACCGGAGCACCTTTACGAAATACATCGGTCCAAGTGTCAACTCAAGAGGTGAATTCACTTATCTCTTCCATAAAGGTGCTTTCAGTCTAGGACACCTTCTCCCTATATGGTGATGAACAAGCTACTAGTCTCTATCAACGTTTTTTAATTTTATATGTAATTTATACTATATGATAGTACATGAAAGTGTTGATAAAAACAAGTCAATTTAGCTCCTTGTCCTTTTTTCTTTCAACCAGAAGGGAAGATATAATAGTGTAAAGAAGAAGACTGCCGCCGCTTCTAGGGTAAGAATGTAGTAGGGATATGGACCAAGGTAGTCTAACAAACTTGGGTTTGATGGTTTTCTAGCAAGAAACATATAGTTTCCACCTGTCCACTTGTTTACGAAGAATACAAAGATCGCTAGTATATTCAGAACAATTAAAGCTCTCCAAATTGATTTAAAAGTAGGTTCATATTTCTCAATCCACACCATGTATAAACAAGATAGCATAATGGCAATATGACCGATAAAAAAATGAAAATATCGGTAATGTGGAAAATCATAAAAAAGTTCAGGTGTAAGTAATGCTTGAATTGCACCTGCTAGTCCTAAAAAATAGGTGATTTCAAATACACGATAGCTATTCATGATAAGCATGAAAATACAAAGTAGTAAGGAGATGGAGCAAAGCTGAAGTGGTAAGGTGTCATAAGGATCCCAAATACCTGTAACCGAATACCAAGTATATAAAGAAATTTCACATAACAGTAATATCCCTATTAATATATAACGGTATATTTTCTTTTTCTTTCTTATTGCCTCTCGATACGAAAATAGCATAACGCTTAAAAAGCCAAAGATAAGAAGCATCACTATATGTGATATTGAAAATAGTACGAATGGATTACTTGTTTTTAATGTGAAAAAAGCTAGCACACTCACCCCACCTCTCGCTTGTCCACTCAATGACTATTTTATCCTCTTAAATAATACAGTAAAATTCCTGCAGCAACAGTTACATTTAGGGATTCAGCCTTCCCATGGATCGGAATATATAAATTCTGGTGTGTTAAAGAGAGTAGTTCTTGTTGAACTCCTCTGCCTTCATTCCCCACAATAAGGGAAAAAGGACCCGTATGTTTTATATTCTGAAAAGGTTCCGCTTGATCTAGTGAAGTTCCAAAAATCGTATGTCCTGAATCCCTAAGTTGTAAGATCCGTTCATATAGATTCCCCTTACTAATAGGTATATGAAAGATAGAACCTTGTGATGCTCGTAAAACCTTACTGTTGTAGATATCAACTGTCCCTTCTCCTATCACAATCTGATCCACACCAGCCGCATCAGCTGTACGAATCAATGTTCCAAGGTTGCCAGGGTCTTGAACAGCATCAATTAATAGGACTGAATTTGTTGTCCGTTCTAAATCAATGGATGGTTTTCTACAAATAGCCGCTACTCCTTGTGGGGTCTCAGTGTCACCGATTTCATTCAATACCTCTTCTGCTACAATGTACACTTCAACCTCATCAAGATTCCAGTGATGTGGCATTTGAAAACTTTCAGTAAATAGAACCTCTGAAATATTCCCCTTATATTTAAGAGCCTCTTCTACGAGATGCACACCCTCTATCAAAAATAGACCTGTTTTATCTCTTTCTTTCTTGGTTTGTAACTTTTTCCACTGCTTAACCTGTGGATTTTTCTTTGATTCAATCCTTTTCATTGATCACATTCCTTTGCGTAGCTATATGACTCACATTATATCGTAATCTCTATACATAATTAAAGCACCACTGTAAACACTATAATTATGATGTATCCAATATTTTCATTTGAGGTGAATGATAATGAACTTAAATTTACGTAATGCTATTATTTCAAATGTTCAAGGTAATAATCAACAAGAGCTACAAGAAACAATTCTTGATGCGATTCAAAGTGGTGAAGAAAAAATGCTTCCAGGACTAGGCGTGTTGTTTGAAGTGATTTGGCAGAATTCTTCTAATGATGACAAGCAAGAGATGCTTACAACGCTTGAACAAGCTCTAAGCAAATAAAAAACTAGGACCATAATTATTTATGGTCCTTAACTTTTATGTACTTTTAGATGGTAAAGGTTTGAACCAAACAATTCTCATCTTCGACTAATTCTTCTCTTTCAATGAAGCTAATTGAAAATTCCCTGTAAACACTCTTCCAAAATGAAACTGCAGGGGTATTATTTATAAGTTTAATTACAAAATAACTACCTCTCTTCTCACTAAATAGTAAGTGGAGAGCTTTTTTCCCGTAACCCTTACCTTTGTATTTATTTAATATAAAAATATCATTAATGCCAAGATCATTTTCTTTTTTCAAAAATGGTCGTTCTAATAATAAAATGAACCCTAGAATATCCGCTCCATTTTTTATGAAGTAAGGTGTTATTCCTTCTACTTTCCAAAAAATGTCTAAATCCTTAAAGTGAAAGAATCCATCTTCACCTATATCAATATTTGTTGTGAATTTAGACAGATCATGAAGGTATAGTGAGTATAGATTCCTTAAAATTACTTTATCTTCTTCTAAAACCTTTTGAAGAGTTACAACCATATTTTTTTCTCCTTTAAACCTCTATTATAAATAACAACTAAAAACAGCATGACGTTAAGTTCGTCATGCTGTCCCCAGAATTAATCAAATGTTAATTCTTTCACTTTATCAGCATCTAATCGTTTAATTACCTCAGTAATTAACTTCACTGCATGCTCGTAGTCATCACGGTGAAGCATAGCCGCATGTGAATGGATATAGCGAGTTGCAACTGTAATAGCGAGAGAAGGTACACCATTTGCTGTCATATGAACAGCTCCAGCATCCGTTCCACCACCAGCAATGGATTCAAACTGATATGGAATACCAAGCTCATCAGCTGTATCTGTCACGAAGTCACGTAATCCCTTATGTGAAACCATTGAAGCATCATACAGGATGATTTGAGGACCCTTCCCCATTTTGCTTAATGCTTCTTTTTCAGACACTCCTGGAGTATCTCCTGCAATTCCAACGTCTACACCAAATCCAATATCAGGTTGAATCGTTTGAGCAGCAGTTTTTGCACCACGAAGGCCAACCTCTTCTTGTACAGTTCCTACACCATATACAATATTCGGATGGCTTTCACCCTTTAGGTTTTTCAACACATCAATAGCAATTGCACACCCAATTCGGTTATCCCATGCTTTCGCCAACAGCATTTTTTCATTATTCATGACAGTGAATTCGAAGAAAGGTACAACCTGGTCTCCCGGGCGAACGCCAAATTCCATAGCTTCTTCACGGCTTGATGCACCAATGTCGATAAACATATCCTTAATTTCAACCGGCTTTTTACGTGCTTCCGGAGAAAGAATATGAGGAGGCTTAGAGCCAATAATTCCGGTTACATCGCCCTTACGCGTCACGATTGTCACACGTTGAGCTAGCATAACCTGTGACCACCATCCACCTACTGTTTGAAAGCGCAGAAAGCCTTTATCATCAATTTGTGTAATCATGAAACCAACTTCGTCTAAATGGCCAGCCACCATGATTTTTGGTCCATTTGCATCTCCAACCTTTTTAGCAATTAAGCTCCCTAAGCCATCAGTCGTTACTTCATCAGCAAAAGGTTCTATGTATCTTTTCATCACATCTCTTGGTTCTCTTTCATTACCAGGGATTCCTTTAGCATCTGTTAAATCTTTAAGCATTGTTAGTGTTTCATCTAATTGTTTTGTCATCTGAGTTTCCCCCTTATATGTATGCCTTATTATTATATCGGATTCCGAAGTAAATGTACAAAATTATCTGACTAATAACCAGTATTCTGTCTTTCATGGTTAATTAGGTTTTTCTTTAAATAGGCTTCTTCCATATCAATAATACTAAAGGACAAAGCTTGTCCTAATTGAAAATAAGCTGAAATTAGTTTTACGTACCACTCTTTAGTAGGGTTCTCTTTAAGTGCAAGCGTTAGTCTATAAACCTCCATAAATAATGAAACAATATCCTGATCAGAAGATGAAGTCTCTATATCCGTTAGTTCCTCGTGAACATTCAGTTCAATTCCTAAAGATAAGATAAAATGAACACCATCGACATACTCTTCTAAAATTATCTTGGTATCTGAAGAAGGTTTCTTACTCCAATACTTAAAGCATCTAGTTTCATTAGCTAGCTCACCTAGTTCAACTAACAAAGCAAGAACCTTACGTTCAAACAGTGATTCATTTTCCAGGCCATGCTCTTTTTTGATTCTTTCATCTAGCTCCTGCTGCAAATTAAATAAACGTGTGATATTCATCTATTTCAACCTCCAGTTTTTATTATAAAACAGCCTGCTTCTCTTTAATACAGTCCTAATAAAATTAACCCGTCATATGACAGGTTATTTTTAGCTTGCCTTTTCTACGAAGAATTCCTTCCACTTAATACGAATTTGCTTTTCCCTTAATACGTAAAAGAGAATCGTAAAGGTAGCCAGTATCCCAATAATGATTGACAGAGACAGCGTACTTATCGATTGTCCAAAGAATGTATAAAGAATAGCCAACGGAATATTAGTTAGAAATGATTTCTTTGTAAAACTGAAAAGATTTTTCTTTCTTTCTAACATGATTAAAGATAGTAAATGATACTGCATAAAAGGTACACATCTTAATAAAGCAATTTGCCCATAAGTAAAAGAAACACGATCTCCTAACCACTTTTCTTTCATTCTTTGAATCTTACCAAATGTCTTTGGCATTGTTTGATGGAAAAAATAAAAGAGAATGCAGGAAAGCGTTAAACCTACTAGCGAATAGATGCTACCCAAAATGGTCCCAAATAAAATCCCACCAACGAGACATAAAACCGTAACTGGTAGAAATAAAAACTGCCGTAAGCTATGAAAGAGTATGAAAACAATTGGTGCCCATATCCCACTAGATTCTAAGAATGCAAATAACATTGTCATCGTTTGATCCATGGTGACTCCTCCCGGTTGTGATGACCTTCGGGGCAAACTACACTCATGTATATACAACGGTACGAGCAGTTATGACATTCTTTGCAGAATATAAAATAGAAGTACTACTTGAAGGATAATCATAAACGGAATCCCTAACGTAAAAGATATGTGCTTCGTTTTATGGCGAAATTTCCTCATACTTATCCATATCCCTAAGGCACCACCGACAACGGCTATAAACCAAAGGGTACTCTCAGGGGTTCGCCATTCTTGTTTAATTGCTTTTTGCTTATCCCGGTACATGATTATGGACGAAACTAGATTAATGATTAATAAATACACTAACAAATACATCATTTAATTGGCTCAACTCTCTTTTTGTTTATATCTTTGTAGTTAATTAGTTATACAGTTCTAACTTTGTTTGTCAGAATCCTTTTTTTACTATGAACTGTCTACTATTCTTGTAACTCTGGATCTTTTTCTTGCGACTTTTTGAATTTTCTTGCTGATTCCTTAGTTTTTCTTGCGAGTCTAGATCCTTTTCTTGCGACTTTTCAATTTTACTTGCCGGTACTCCAGTTTTTCTTGCAACCTTCCTCTTTAAAAAATAAAAGAAAAGAGTCATCCTCAATGAGAATGACTCTTTATATAGTATTACTTGTTTAGGTTAGATTTAGCAACAGTTGCTAATTCAGCAAATGCTTTTTCATCGTTAACAGCAAGGTCAGCTAACATTTTACGGTTAACTTCGATTCCTGCTTCCTTTAATCCATGCATTAAACGGCTGTAAGAAAGACCGTTAATACGAGCTGCCGCGTTGATACGTGTGATCCATAACTTACGGAAGTCACGCTTCTTTTGACGACGGTCACGGAATGCATAGTTGAAAGACTTCATTACTTGTTGCTTTGCTACTTTGAATAAAGTATGTTTTGAACCATAATAACCTTTTGCTAACTTTAATACGCGTTTACGACGCTGACGAGTTACTGTACCACCTTTAACTCTTGGCATTGTGTTCCCTCCTATATATCAATCCATTATATTTCGATTCATTTAAAACTTTTTCTAGGAATTAAGCTCTGGCACTAATGCCTTGAGTAATGTTCCTTATTACTACGTGCTAGAATTACTTGCTTCCAATCATGAAGCGAATGCGCTTGTAATCTCCACTGCTTACTAATGCAGCTTTACGAAGCTTACGCTTTTGCTTTTGAGACTTGTTAGAGAATAAGTGACTTGTATAAGCGTGTGAACGCTTAAGCTTACCAGATCCAGTTTTCTTAAAACGCTTAGCTGAACCTCTATGAGTTTTCATTTTAGGCATAGGGAGTTCCTCCTCAACTTTTAATTAATCGTTTTTTGGTGCTAATGGTGCTAGAACTAAAAACATGCTTCGGCCATCCATTTTTGGATGCGATTCAATCGTACTAACATCCTTACATGCTTCTGAAAAGCGGTCAAGTACGCGTTGGCCAATTCCTTTATGAGTAATAGCACGACCTTTAAAACGAATAGATGCTTTTACTTTGTCACCTTTTTCAAGGAACTTAATAGCATTTTTTAATTTTGTGTTAAAGTCATGCTCGTCAATCGTAGGGCTTAGACGAACTTCCTTGATGTTAATAATTTTCTGATTCTTACGTGCTTCTTTATCTTTCTTTTGTTGCTCAAACTTGAACTTACCGTAGTCCATGATACGACATACAGGTGGTTTCGCTGTAGGCGCAACCATTACTAAGTCAAGATTTACATTCTGTGCGATCTCAAGTGCTTCCTGACGGGATTTGATACCTAATTGGTCACCATTTGCTCCAATCAAACGTACTTCACGTGCACGAATGCCCTCGTTAACCATCATGTCTTGTTTACTAATAATAAGCCACCTCCGATAATAGTCAATAAAAAAAGTGTGGGTGTTTATAGAACACCCACACTAAACGAAATGTATAATTTATACATTAACTCTTTTCGTCGAAACCTGTTAACTACATATGTGTCGATCAGGTGAGAAGCGGGTGCTCCTTCTTAAATGAAAGCTTATTTAATTACCTTAACAAATTTACCATGCCTAATTAGAACTGTCAAGCTATTTACTTTTTTATTTCTCCTAATACAGAAGAAATGAAGTCTGAGAAAGGAACTGTCTCTGAATTCTGGCTTCCGTACTTACGAACGTTCACCGCATTTTCTTGTATTTCATTATCGCCTACTACTAGCATATACGGGATCTTCTGCATTTGTGCCTCACGAATTTTATAACCGATTTTTTCATCGCGAGAATCTAATTCAACACGGAAGCCCTCAGCCTGTAACTCTTCTTGAACCTTTTTCGCGTAATCTAAGTGCGCTGATGGAGAGACCGGAATCACTTGTACTTGTACAGGAGCTAACCAAGTAGGGAATGCACCTTTGTACTCTTCTATTAGGAAGGCTACAAAGCGTTCCATTGTTGACACAACCCCACGGTGAATAACTACTGGTCGATGCTGTTTTCCATCTTCTCCAACATAATTAAGATCAAATCTCTCTGGTAATAAGAAGTCAAGTTGCACAGTTGATAGTGTCTCATCCTTACCAAGAGCAGTACGAACCTGAACATCTAACTTCGGACCATAAAATGCTGCTTCGCCTTCTGCTTCATAGTAATCTAATCCAAGGTCATCCATTGCTTCCTTTAACATACCTTGTGCCTTTTCCCACATAGCATCATCATCAAAATATTTCTCTTTGTCTTCAGGATCACGATAAGAAAGACGGAATGAATAGTCCTTGAATCCAAAGTCCTTATAAACTGCTTCAATTAGGCGAACCACTCGAATGAACTCATCCTTTATTTGATCAGGACGGACAAAAATATGTGCATCATTGAGAGTCATTCCACGAACACGCTGTAAGCCTGTTAACGCTCCGGACATTTCGTAACGGTGCATTAATCCCAGTTCTGCAATTCGAATTGGAAGCTCACGATAGCTATGAATGTCATTTTTATAGATCATCATATGATGAGGACAGTTCATCGGGCGTAAAACTAGGTCCTCATTATCCATTGACATAACAGGGAACATTCCATCCTGATAGTGCTCCCAGTGACCTGAAGTTTTATAAAGCTCCACGCTTCCTAATGCAGGAGTATAGACATGTGAGTACCCAAGGCGGATTTCCTTGTCCACAATATAGCGCTCAATAATACGACGAATAGTTGCACCTTTAGGGAGCCATAGTGGAAACCCTTGGCCTACCTTTTGAGAATTTGCAAAAAGGTCAAGCTCTTTTCCTAATTTACGATGATCTCTTTCTTTTGCTTCTTCTAGTAGACGTAAATGTTCTGCTAGATCTTCCTTTTTGAAGAAAGCTGTACCGTAAATACGTTGAAGCATTTTATTTTTGCTATCTCCACGCCAGTACGCACCAGCCACACTTAATAATTTAAATTCTTTAATTTTTCCTGTAGCTGGTAGATGCACCCCACGGCATAAGTCAAAGAACTCCCCTTGCTCATAAATAGAAACAGCTTCACCAGCAGGAATTGCTTCTAGTAGCTCAAGCTTTAGCTCATCGTCCAACTTAGCGTACATAGCTTGCGCTTCATCACGAGTTACTTCTTTACGAACAATGTCTAAATTCTCATTAGAAATTTTCTGCATTTCCTTCTCGATTAGTACTAAATCGTCATGAGTAATGGCCTGATCCATATCAATATCATAATAAAAACCACTCTCAATAACTGGACCAATTCCAAGCTTTATATTCTGTTCAGGGTACAGGCGCTTAACAGCCTGAGCTAGTAAATGAGCTGTACTGTGTCGCAGAATCTCCAGTGCTTCCTCAGAGTCCTGAGTGATAATAGAGATGCTCCCATCCTGTTGAATAGGGCTGCGTAAATCAATTACTTTTCCATCTATTTTTCCTGCGATTGCTTTTTTCTTTAGGCCAGGACTGATAGATGCCGCGATATCTTCTGTTGTGGTGCCTTTCTTAAACTCCTTAACCGCTCCGTCTGGAAATGTAATGTGTAGCACTTCTGACATCCTTGTTCACTCCTTTAAAATTTTTAAATTTATATAAACTCACTCATGCTTTGATGAGTAGGTTTTATAAGGCTTAAGAACATCTTGTTAGATTTTCTTTAAGAAAAGCTGTGTTATAACCTTGTTGTTGATTTTCGTTACAGGACACTCGCTTTCCGCGGGGCGTGCGTTGAGCCTCCTCGGCATTCGCCTGCGGGGTCTCACCTGTCACGCTGCTCCCGCAGGAGTCTCGCGTCCTTCCACTACAAACAACTCTGCATGAAATCAAAATTGCTCATTAACAAAGCCTTAATAAAAATAAAAAAACCCGTCCCTATAGAAAAGGGACGAGTTTAATATCGCGGTTCCACCCTTCTTTCCAATGAGAAATACAACCTTCATTGGCTTAGAAGTTTATATAACGGTTTTAGCCGTTAGCACATAATTAGATCATATAATCTGTTCTGCACTAAAGTTTAGAGGTGGTAAATTCATTTTTCGTGTTAGGAAGGTTACAGCCAAGCCTTCCCTCTCTGGGAACCGTAAAAAGAATTCATATCCTCATCATTACTGATTATTTATGAAGTTGATTAGATTATGTAGGTATTATATGCAGAATAACAGAAGAAATCAAGTAGGATTTAATATTTTTTTATTTTATATTTCTCCTATCATTAATGCTGCTGTTCATAAAATCGTTCATGCGGTAAAACCTTCACTCTTTCTTGGAAGATATTCATAACCATCTGGATCATTCCATGGTCAACATCTAAGACATATAAATAAATTTCCTTTGGACAAATTAAAAGCAATGGTGCTATTAACTCCTGATCAACCTCAAAGCCCTTAACAGAGATAAAATCATCCTCTAGTGATTGAACCTGATAGGTAAAGTGGTCAAAATTTTCATCATAAAATAGGAATCTCTCATTCTCGTAAACTACATGAACCTGACTAAATGCTGTACGTGTTTTTGAACCAATATATTTTCGTAAACTCTCTATAAAATCCTGGTAATCTTGTTCTAGCTTGTATTCATCAATTGCCACTTCTATGTAATCAAGAAGACGATTATAGTAATCTTTTAATCTGAATTTTAGAAACGCTTCAAAAGAAAAATAAATGTTTTGATTCGATAAAAAGATCGTTAATGCTTGAGTAAGCAGTTCTTCCCTTCGATACCCTTCTCTGAGTTGTGGATGAAGATTTGCTTCATCCTCACTAATAATGGAGTATACCATTTGGATAATCTGCTGTTGCTCCGATTCATCATGGAAAAAGAAAACAGTCGATAATAAGTTGCGAAACAAAGTTGGTTCTTTTCTTTTAATGATGAACTTTGATAAGGCCGGAACTATATATGTTTGAATCATATATTCTTCATTTCGGTTAACCTTTATGTAAAGAGTATTATTTTTTTCAGTAACCACTTCCAGGTCACGATTAGAAGTACCTGCTAGTGATAAAAGAAGTTCCTTAACATCATGTAAATCTGATGCGTGATTAAATGAAATCTGCATATTGGTTGTCCCCCCATTTCGGCACCTGTTTCTATTTATATGAGGGGGAATGAAAAAAATGATACTTGAGGACAAGAAAAGGACAACATATCGTCATCGTTCTAAAGAACAAAAGGCGCAAGCGCCCCGGCAGATGAAGGCAGGCTAAGTGCACAACCTCCTGTTGCAACGCCTGCCTGACCTGCATCCTGCAGGCCTCCGACAAGCAAATGTTCCTACATCAAAAAAAGGGTGCTCTTTTCCTTTTATTGATGTAGGGTTATTTGACCTAGGAAAAAGTGTATTTTCTTTTTCCATCAAGGTAGGATGAAATTGCAAAGATCGTCGCAATTTCATCTTGACTGGGTGCTGAAGCCGGATTCAAATGCACTAGTCAAAGTTATCAATAAGTGAAAAATTATATAATTTCATAAATAACAAAAAAAAGAGGACCAAATTTTTTGGCCCCTTCTTACGCACGACGATTTTCATCAATCAATTCAATTTCACTTGCTAAATATCTTACTCTTTCTAATATTCGTTGTGCCTTTATACCTTCTTCTTCACCTTTTTGTGAGTAGGTGTAATGACGGAGTAATTCCTTCATACTTAGGTTAGACGAGAAAAAGGTTGGTAGGCGCTCTAACATACGATGCTGTAGGATGGGTCCAAGTATTTCATCTCTCATCCAACTTGTCATCGACTCGGCACCAATATCATCTAACATTAATACAGGGGTCTTTTTGGCCGCCTCTAGCTTAGCACTAAATAGTTGGTCGTTCCCCATTACCCCTTTGATTTCACGGATATATTCAGGGAAATACACGATCATCGACTCAGTATTTTTGATGGAGGCTAGTTCATTTGCGATTGCACAAAGTATAAAAGTCTTACCTACGCCAAATCCACCACTGATATATAACCCTTTTACTCGCTGGTTTTCTCCGTAGCTTTCAATGAATTCCCATACTAATTGTTTAATCCTGAATCGATTCTCATCATCTTCATAAATATCATGTATAGAAGCCTTTAATAAATCAGATGGAATGTAAACCGATTTAATTTTACTTTGCTTTTCTTTCTGACTGTCATACTGCACTTTTGATGGGCATCTTGTATAATCAATCTCGATGGACTGCTTGTCCTTTAAGATAAGCTGTGGATGATAGCCCTTTATCATATTTTTACACTCACCTAGACTTGGGCAGCCCTGACATTCCTTGCTAGCGGTACTGTACTCATAGAGCTTCATGATTCCTCTATCAAAGATCTTACGATTTAGAAATGGACGATGCTTTTCTAGGAAGTCCTTCACATATGGATCACTTAAGATCACTTCTTTGAATCGTTCATATTCACTTTCAAACCTGCTATTATTGGAAAAACGATTAAGGGTATCTTTAATGGACTTCAATTCTTCTCCCCCCCTTTACTAAGGTGTTTCTCGATTTTTATATTTCTGGATCCGATCATTAAGTTTTTTACGCTCTAGCTCCAAGTCAGTTTGACTGGTTACTTCCTTTTTTCTCTTTTCAACATACTCAGGGTCCGTCATCCATTCAGGTAGTATTTCCTTACGGATTGGCTTACGCAGTCCAGAGCCAGGATTTTGTTTCGTTTTTTGCTCTTTCTCTTTATATTCTGCTACATCTTTCTCAAATTCAACAATTTGATCTAACGCTTCTTTTACCGTTTTAATTTTCTGCCTTGCCCAGTTACTAGCTGTATTTTCCATGTACTTTTTATTAAGATTCATTTTCTTTTTATTAACCACATAGTCAAGTAATACATTCACAACACCTGGTAGAATGTGCTGGTTAACCATGAGACTTTCTACAATAGCTAAATCGGAGCTAGTTGGTAAAGCTCCTCCTGCGAGCTCAATCAGATAATCCTTAGGAGATGTTGTTTCAAAATGTCTAATTCTTTTTTCTTCCTCAGTACGTGGTTCTAAGTATCTCATATTTTGATGTTTTAGAGGTTGTATTTTTTCCGATAGCTTTGGCATGCGACCGAAGTTTTCGATTTCGTAAAAAGTTTTTGCCTTCTCAGAAAGTAGGTCTAAATCTAACTCATCTTCATCACCAAAAGTTGCGTCCATTACTACCTTCTGCATATCAAGAGGAGTTAATCCGTACACATAGGCTAAAAGTTTAACTCGCTTGATTACTTCATCAGTAATCAGACTTCGAGGAACAAAGTTTTCGGATAAACCATATATAAATAATTCAAGGTCAAAGTCAATATTCCCTACTCTTACTTCCGATCTACCTTCTCTGTTCACATAGGTATCAGTAAAGGAATCATTGTCATCAAGTTTTAATGAATCTTGCTCTTTTGTGTGATAAACATCAGAAAATGTTTGGGATATTTCCTTAAACTCAGAATGATTAATGTCTTTCGTAATAAATAGTGATTTTAACTTTGTATATCTATGTTCTCCTACTTCACGCTTTAAAAGTATTCCATATGGAAAATCAGATCCAAAAAACATGGAAGGTGATAATGGGGATCTAAGCTCATAAATAAAGTTTTTTATATCTGGTGTCTCCTGCACATAAGATCGAATCAAACCAATTCCTTCAAGTTTTTTTCTCGCCATAAGGATTTGATCCAAGTTCGTTTGTAAGGACTCCATTAATTGTTTATGAGTGGAGGGTGATCCCCAGTATTTATATACCTCAAGTTCGCCCCATAATAACATGTACAAAGAGAAGCTAAGAGGACCAATCAATGGCTGATATAAAAGTGTGAGAACTCTACGATCAAACTCATGTAACGCTGTATCAGTTTTGACCAGATATTGATCTTTAGGTAATACTTCTTTCCAAGATTGCATGACGATCCTCTTTCTTTAGTTAAAGTTAATCTTTTAATGCTCTGTAAGAAAAAAAGAGCTCGTAGCATAAAGCGCCTAAGCTCAGGATGTTAATTTCTTGTTTTAAGTAAATCTTTTAATTCATCAATAAAAACATTTATATCTTTAAACTGTCTATATACAGATGCAAAGCGAACATACGCAACATCATCAATTTTTGCTAAACGGTCCATGACCATTTCACCGACAGCGTCACTCTTTACCTCTGAAGTACCTTGATTCCTTAGCTCAACTTCTACCTCATGAGTGATATCCTCTAAACGCTGTAAAGGAACTGGGCGCTTCTCACAAGCTTTAATGAGTCCACGAAGGATCTTTTCTCGACTAAACTCCTCGCGAGTACCTTCTTTTTTCACGACAATAAGAGGCATTTCTTCTACCTTTTCAAAAGTCGTAAATCGATATTGACATTCTTCACACTCACGGCGCCTTCTGATAGATTTTCCATCATCCACGGGGCGCGAATCAAGGACTCTTGTTCCGTTATGCTGACAGCTTGGACACTTCATAATATCAACTCCAAAAGCTTCTTATATAGATTATATACGGTGCATGTTGTAATTATCCTATACCTTAATCTTATATAAAAGAAATGCATTAGACAAGTACATTCCGAATATTACTAATCCCGTTTTAATTTCCTATACGAGTTAGCTTTTGGTCGAGTAGAGTATACAATTTCACAACCATTGCACGGCTATAGCCTAGATTGATTAGTCCTTCGTAAGTTAATGAAAAATCGACTGCTGTTTCAATAGGTCTCACTGATATTACTGTTATGACAAGAAAGGCCTTTTTAGGTGCTGTAATCTCTACACTTAATTCGCCATGTTCAGTTGAGACGGATGTTATTTTATAGCCAGGTAACTCCCTAATTAATTCTTCAACAGCTGTAAGAGCTTTTGCTTTATTTGTCTTGTAATAGTGTGTTTTCAGCAAAGGATCGTCATGGTGATCTTTTGTTTCACAGTGCTTCGAAAAGAATTGCTTGATCTTTTGAAAACTCATTATAAACACCTCTTTTATGTAAACATATTTTTTATTAAATATAATGGCGCAGACGCCACCTTGTAAAATTTCTTAGACTATTAAAAAAAGAGGTGTTGATTCACACCTCTTCGTTCTTTAACTTATAGTGCTTTAACTTTAGCTTGCTTCACTTGAACTGGTCCCATTCCACGAGGAATTTCAATATTTTCACGTGTTTGAGCGCCAAGTGCCTCTGCGATAAAGTCAGCTGCAATGTTAGGATCTAAATGACCACAAGTATAAACATCAATACTTGCATAGCCATGCTCTGGAAAACTGTGAATCGTTAAGTGTGATTCAGAAATAATAACAACCCCACTCACACCTTGAGGAGCAAATTTATGAAAAGCTACCTCACGTACCTCAGCACCAGACTTTAAAGCTGCATTTACAAACGTTTCTTCAATATAGTTCATATCGTTTAATTTTTCAAAGTCGCAACCCCATAACTCGGAAATTACGTGTCTACCCATTGTATCCATTTATTACTTCCCCCTTTGAAATTTTAGGTGTACATGAATTCTTTCGCATATGGTATGCACTAACTACCACGGGGGAAAGTTAGTCCTAAGAGGTCCTAACCCTTTAAGTAGCCACATTACCGAAGCTTTGGTAAGAAGTTCACGAATCATAGTATACTTTGTTTAAATAATTTTTGCAACCTATGAACTACTATTTTTTTCTTCTCGGAACTGTGGCTAGGTCATCCTTTACTTTTTCCTTTCTTATTCACATTATTCGTAAGCTTACACAGAGCCTTTCATTGGATGTTTAGGCTCGTTATTAGAGAAGTAAAATAAAATAGAAAGTATTTTGGAGCAGGTCAAAATTCACATCCAAACTTTTAGTAAGAAATCAAAGTTGTTCGATATTTGCTGTTTTTTTTGGGCTTGTACTTTCTAACGCTAGGTAGGTTCTCCTCAGCTTCACTATCCACTGTTCAAAAACAAATAAAAACACCTGAATAAACAGGTGTTTAAATATTAGTAAGCAGATACTTCTTCTAATTTCTGTAGCTGACTTGCAACTAACGCAGTTAATTCTACTACTCTCGTCGAGTAACCCCACTCATTATCATACCATGCTAACACCTTTACTTTTCTATTCCCCATTACCATGGTAGATAAACCATCAACGATTGCAGAATGGTCATTTGTATTAAAATCAATTGATACTAAGGGCTCCATTGTCACATCTAAGATACCTCTTAAAGAGCCTCTTGATGCGGTAATAAAGGCTTCGTTAATCTCTTCAACTGTTACATCACGTTTTAAGTCTACAACTAAATCAACTAGTGAAACATTTGGAGTTGGAACACGTAAAGCCATACCGTGTAGCTTTCCCTGTAAGCCAGGTAGTACCTTTGCCAAAGCTTTGGCAGCTCCTGTAGTAGTTGGGATAATTGACTGCCCACAAGCTCTAGCGCGTCTTAGATCCTTATGTGGATTATCTATATTTTTTTGATCATTCGTATAGGAGTGAACAGTTGTCATTAAGCCATTCTCAATACCAAATTGCTCTTCTAACACTTTTGCCACTGGTGCTAAACAATTTGTTGTACATGACGCATTAGAGATTACAAAATGATTTTCTAAATCCAGCTGATTGTCATTAACGCCCATAACAACGGTTATATCCTCTTCCTTACCAGGCGCAGTTAAAATTACACGTTTTGCTCCAGCTTCAACATGAAGCATAGCCTTTTCCTTAGAATTAAATTTACCTGTTGCTTCAATAACGATATCAACATTTAACTCTTTCCAAGGAAGTTCCAAAGGATCTCTTGAGCTTACCAGCTTGATTTTCTTTCCATTTACAATTAAGGCGCCTTCTATCGCAATAACATCACCATCAAATTTCCCATGGATGGTATCATACTTTATTAAATGTGCTAAAGTTTCTGCAGGATAGCTTGCGTTTATGGCAACAATCTCTAATTTGTCCTCTTGGATTGCCTGTCTGAATACCATTCTTCCAATACGGCCAAACCCATTGATTGCTATTCTTCCTCTCATGTCTGTTTCTCCTCCATATATGTTATACTTTTTATTATTTATCTTACTATTAGTATAACATAAAGGAGTTCCGATGTGATTGTTTTTTTTATTTTTCGCTAAAATTAATGGAACAAACTAATAATGAGTTATACTCATGTCTTTTTTTCTTCTTAAAGTTACCCTGATAAGGAAATTTTCCCAGATCTTGCACTTTACCAAATAAATATAAAAGAATTTTTAGATATATCCAAAAAAACTTGTCGTAAACGACAAGTTTTCTGAAATTCTTTTTTTATAGTACGAAGACAGTCTTATAAAATATGCCACTCTTTTAAAATTCCCTCAAGTTGGGCTTTTGTTTGTGATAATGTTCCATTATTATCAATCACGTGATCTGCCAATTCCTTCTTCTCAATAAGTGGCATTTGCGATTGGATCCTAGCCAATGCTTCTTCTTTTGAAAATTTATTTCTTTCCATTAGTCGTTCTAGTTGAATTTCTGGATTAACAAATACAACCAGTGTTTGATCGACCATATAAGTAAGTTTACTCTCAAATAGTAATGGAATATCAAGGACTACTGCACTTGCCCCCGAATGAATATGCTGTTCCTTTTGAGCCTGCATCTCGCTTCTGACAGCAGGGTGTACAATACCATTAAGCTTATTCCGCTTCTCTTCATTATTAAAAATAATCGAGCCAAGTTTAATGCGGTCAATATTTCCGTCCACATCTAAGATTTCTTCTCCAAATGCCTCAACTATCCCAAGATACGCTGGTTTTCCGGGTTCTACTACTTCCCTAGAAATAACATCTGCATCAACAATAGGAATATTGTACTCTTTAATCATATTAGCTACCGTACTCTTTCCACTTGCAATTCCACCTGTTAAACCTATGATTTTTAGTCCCATATTTCCTCCAACTATATTTTCCAAATTCCTATCATAATAAGTAAAAGGCCTGGTAAAAATGAAAACTTCTGAACCCAACTACTATGAGACAGTAATTGTCCACATTTAATACCGACAAACAAAAAAACTGAGCTCATGGCGGCGACTGCCGCAGCCATAACAAATGGGGAATATCCCAAGAGTGCAGCACCTATTCCAGCACCAAAGGCATCCAATGAAAGCGCAGCACCTAGTAAAATTGCTTCTATGCCTGTAATCGTTCCAGATCGGTCAATATCAGCCTCCATGGGCTTACGAAGAATATGGATGACAATTCCCAGCGATTTAATCTCGAGCTTAACTAGCATTTTACGATCGTTACTCTCAGACTGCGTTTGGTCCTTATCAGGTCTAAAAAATTGGTATAGGACCCAAGCTCCAATAAACACTAGGATGATTCCTCCAATTCTTTCAGCCCATTCTACAGATAGAACTGAAGCAATCAGTTCACCCGCTCCCATTGCCACCATTAAAGTTAGAGCCGAACAAAGAGCAATAATACATATGGAGCGTAAAGGAATCTTCATTTTACGAAGTCCATATGTTAATCCAACGCTAAAGCTATCAAGGCTCACCGCAAACGCTAGCAGTATAAGTGACAGATATTGTAACATGATGAGGCTCCTTCCATTTTTCAGCTACGATAGTATATGGAAAGAGCCCATCCATTGTTAAAGTTATGATTTCATTTTTTGACACTTAGGACAAATATGTGTGCCGCGGCCACCAACAACAAGCTTTTGAATTTCTGAGTGACATTTTTTACAAGGTTCACCTTTACGACCATAAACAAAGAGCTCCAGCTGAAACATTCCAATTTCACCCTGTGTATTTACATAAGACCGAATCGTGCTTCCACCCTTATCAACAGCCTCTTGTAATGTATCAACAATTTCTTTATGAAGCTTCGTTAACTCTTTAGGTGTAAGTGAACTTGCATTCCGCTCAGGATGGATACCAGCTCGGTGAAGAGCTTCATCAACATAGATATTTCCCAAGCCTACCACCAATTCTTGATCCAGTAGCGCTACTTTTATTTTTCGGTTTGTTTTTTTCAGACGTTCCTTTAAAAGCTTTACGGTGAATTCTGATGAAAAGGGCTCAGGACCAAGCTTGGCTAAAGGCTCTCCTAATAGCTCTTCACCTTTTTTAAATAGATGCATCGTGCCAAATTTCCGAACATCCTTGTAGCGAAGCTGTGTGTCATCTGTAAAAGTAAACAGCACATGAGTATGCTTATCATAGGTTTCAGTTAGTTCATATAAGCCATATCGTCCCTCCATCCTTAAATGGGAAACAAGCACATAATCATCTAACAAAAACTTGATAAACTTCCCTCTTCTTTGCACATCGTGAATCGTTTGTCCGATTAAGGCATCAACAAACTGCTCTACCTCTTGAGGTTGTTTAATCATCTTGGGCCATAATACATGCACCTGTTTTATCGTTTTGCCCTCGACAAGTTTCAATAATGTACGGCATACCGTTTCTACTTCAGGTAGTTCAGGCATTGCATCACTTCCTTTATGCCATAATAAAGTTACTTTGCATCATACCAAGTTGGTCCGTAAGCGTAATCAACTTTTAATGGTACCTTTAACTCAAGAGCATTTTCCATGACTCTTGGGACTAACTCCTTGAGACTCTCTATTTCACTCTCAGGAGCTTCTACGATCAGTTCATCGTGTACCTGTAGTAATAGTCTTGCTTGTAGCCCTTCATTTTTTAATGCTTCAGCTAGATCAATCATAGCCTTCTTGATAATATCTGCCGCGCTTCCTTGAATTGGAGTATTCATTGCTGTTCTTTCTGCAAAGCTTCTAACATTGAAATTCCTACTAGTAATGTCAGGTATATATCGACGACGTTGCATTAAAGTAGTGACAAATCCAGCCTGCTTAGCTTGGACCACAATGTCACTCATATATTCTTGGACACCAGGGAAGCTTTCCAAATACTTCTCAATAAAGGTTCCGGCTTCTTTTCTAGTGATTCCAAGTCCTTGAGATAAACCATAATCACTTATACCATATACAATTCCAAAATTAACAGCTTTTGCTTGTCGTCTCATATCCGAGGTAACATCCTCAGCTTTTACATTAAAGACATCCATTGCTGTTTTCGTATGAATATCTAGATCATTCTGAAACGCATCTATTAGCTTTTCATCTTCAGCTATATGTGCAAGGACGCGAAGCTCTATTTGTGAATAGTCCGCTGCGAAAATAATCCAACCCTCTTCTGACGGAACAAATGCTTGTCTTATTTTCCGCCCCTCTTCTAGTCGAATCGGGATATTTTGAAGATTAGGGTCTGTTGAGCTTAATCTTCCCGTTTGAGTAAGGGCCTGATTAAATCTCGTATGAACCTTTTTCGTTTCCTTATTAATTACTTTTAGTAAACCTTCTAAATATGTTGAGTTCAATTTACCAAGCTGACGATAGGTCAAAATAGCAGGAATAATTGTATGCTCTCCTTCAAGCTTTTCTAAAACATCAGCAGAGGTGGAATAGCCAGTTTTTGTCTTCTTAACAGCTGGCAAATTAAGCTTTTCAAACAATATAACACCAAGCTGTTTTGGTGAATTAATATTAAATACTTCACCCGCTAATTGATGAATCTCCTTTTCAAGATCCTCTAAACGCTTTGAAAGCTCCTTTTGCATGTCGTTTAATCGATTTTGATCTACTTTCACACCCGTATATTCCATTTCGGCTAAAATAAATGCTAAAGGTAGCTCCAGTTCTCTATATAATTCAAGCTGCTGATTTTCTTCTAATTCCTTTTCAAATTGACTACGAAGTTTACTTAGCGCCAGTGCCTTTCTTACTATATGTTCACTAAGTTTATCCTCATCAGGGATACCACGTTTCGCTCCCTTCCCATAAACAGCTTCATCGGTTAACACCTGATAATAACCTTTATTTTTGGCAATTGTTGCAAGATCACCAGTTTCATCTGCCGAATTAAGAATATAGGAGGCAATCAGCAAGTCAAAATCAACACCCTGCAAATCAACACCTTGACACTTTAACGCAACGATTGCTTTTTTAGCATCATAGATCGTTTTCTTAGCATGTTCATCCTTGGCCCATTTCTTAAATTCAGCTGAGTTTATAGCTACTTCAGTAGGAATAAAATAGTTCCCAGTTTCATTTATGATGGCAATTCCTTGAATGTCCGCCTGATGATAATGATCTTCCATTACCTCAACAATGAGCGTTGAATCCTTAGCGAGTACATCTTCGTTTAGTTCTTCTACTTTTTCAAAAGATAGCTCATTCAATTCAACTTCTTCTTCAACTGCTGTAATGTTCATTTTATCAAGCAACGATTGGAACTTTAGCTCTTTGAATAAGGTGACAACCTTCTCTTCATCGTAACCAACATACGTAAGATCCTCAACGTTGACCTCAATCGGTGCTTCTCTATGAATGGTTGCTAGCTGCTTACTCATAAAAGCACTATCTTTGTGTTCTTCAAGCTTTTCTTTTAACTTCTTTCCACTAACCTCGTCTAGATGCTCATATAGGTTTTCAATGGTTTCATATTCCTTCAACAGCTTTATTGCTGTTTTTTCACCTACACCGGGTACACCAGGAATATTATCTGACGTATCTCCCATTAATCCCTTCATATCAATTACCTGAACCGAAGAGATTCCTAGCTTCTCAAATAAGAAATCAGGTGTATACGAGTCTACCTCAGTGATTCCTTTTCTAGTAATATCAACCGTTGTCTTATCAGATACTAATTGAAGTAAGTCCTTGTCACCTGTAATTACTTTTATTTCAGTATCTTCATTTTCAGCTTGTTTTGAAAGGGTGCCGATAATATCGTCTGCTTCATAGTTTTCTAGTTCATATCTTTTAATTTTGTAGGCATCTAGCAACTCACGAATAAACGGCATTTGTTCAGATAGCTCTGGTGGTGTTTTCTGCCTTCCACCTTTATATTCCTGAAATGTTGAGTGACGAAACGTTGTCTTTCCTGCATCAAAAGCAACGAGGATATGACTTGGCTTTTCTTCTTCCAATATCCTCATAAGAATCATTGTGAAGCCGTAAACCGCATTGGTATGTACCCCTTTATCATTGCTCAATAATGGTAATGCAAAGAAAGCACGATAAGCTAAACTATTTCCATCTATTAAAACGATTTTATTTCCCATTACTTTTTCCCCTTCTTTCCTATTACTAAATTGTTAACTATGTGGTCTGCATAAATACTTTTTTCTTTGCTGTGCCATTAACAGAGGAATTGATTTCCACTACAGGTTGCTTCGCTTTCCGCGGGGCGTGCGTTGAGCCTCCTCGTCGCTTACGCTCCTGCGGGGTCTCACCAAGGACAAAGTGATTTCCTTTGTCCCTATATCACGCTGCTCCCGCAGGAGTCTCGCACCTTTCGTTCCAATCAATTGGTCTTATTATAAGTTGTTTTATATCTAAAAGCCTAAAAGCCACTATCTTTTCAATTGGTTTTACCTTGAAGATAGATTGTTTCTTTTAAGCATACGATAGTGGAATGGAGCGGAAGACACTGATATAAGGATCCTCTACTAAAAGCTGCCACGTCCTGTGGCAAACGTAGAGGTCAGCACATCCTGTGCAAGCGCGGGAGATAGAGGAAAGGTCGAGACCCCGCAGTCAAAGCCGAGGAGGCTCGACTTCCTCCCCGCGGAAAGCAAGTGTCTGGAGCGCAATGCAACGAACACAATCATAAAACAACCAAGATGCTACTATCTCTTTTAAAAAGACCATCTACTAAATCAAACATTTATATATACAAAATTAGACATTATCTATTTTATCATGAGATATATTGTAAAGGAAAATGGGTGCCCCTTTCATTTGGTAGAAGGATAAAAAAATAGACGAGAACATGATCGTTCTCGTCTTCCAAATTGGATGAAGGGGTCTTCTTTCTTATGATAGAAGACTATTGTTAAGGGAAAATAAAACAAATGTTAAGCTATTGTTAATTTTCCCTTTTTCTACTATTCTTTTTTAAATTTAATAGTAAAAACTGAACCATGCCCTTCATTACTCCATACGCTTATATTCCCGTGATGCGCTTCAACAAGATGCTTGACGATAGCCAAACCTAAGCCTGTTCCCCCAGAATTACGAGTTCTCGCTTTATCGACTCGATAGAATCGTTCGAATATTCTAGGTAGTTCACTTTCTGTTATCCCAATTCCCGTATCAGCAACTTTTACATGAATCTCACTCTGAGTCTCTTCTATTGAAACGGATACTTTCCCTTCAGCTGGTGTATAGGTAATAGCATTACTAATTAGATTAATGAATATTTGCTTTAGTCTATTAAGGTCACCTTTTATCAAGACAGGATGATTGCTCCCAAACTCAAGAGAAATTTGTTTATCCTCTGCCCTTGCGTTAAGCATCAGGAGCACCTCTTCAAGAACTTCTGTTATATTGACCATCTGCCAATTAATAGAGAACCCCGTTTGTTCCATCTTAGATAAGTCTAAAAGATCCTGAATTAAGCTCTGCAAACGATCACTTTCTTTTAGGATAATCTTTAAGAAGTTTTCTAGAATCTTTTCATCCTTCATTGCACCATCTAGTAGGGTTTCTGAAAAGCCTTTTATAGAAGTAATCGGTGTTCTCAGCTCGTGAGATACATTTACAACAAAATCTTTACGCATTTGTTCGAGCTTCTTTATTTCCGAAATATCATGGAAAACCAGGACTATACCCTTCCATTCGTCATTCGTACCAATAATAGGAGCCCCATATACTTCAAAGTGTTTTTTTCCATTAACCAAGGTTAGTAACATTTGCTTTCTAACCTTAACCTCTGTCATGAAAATCTCTTCCACTAATGAAATAATCTCCTTATGTTTTATTGCTTCATAATAGAGACTATATAAGTAGTCAACAGGCTCTACATTAAATATTTCCTTATACGATCGATTAATTAAATTTATATAGCCTCTACCATCAATTAGAATCAATCCACTTCCCATATTTTCTATGAGAGTACTAAGACGATCCTGCTGCATCTCTTGTGCTTGACCCATATCCTGTAAATTACGTGCTAAAATATTAATAGACTGACTTAGCATCCCAGTCTCATCGTGATTGTCTTCAAAAGTTCTAGCCTTATAATTTCCTCTAGCTAGTTCAATTGCCACCTTTGTTGCTGCTTCAATAGGTCTTATATAGTGCTTGGTAATTCTAATTCCAATAATAAATATGACAATAAAGGCTAGACCAAGACTACTAATTAGTAATGCCCAGATTTGTTTATTAAGACTGACTAAAGATTCTACAGGAACACTAAAAAGTAAATGGCCTTCATTTAATTGAGCATCCAACAGAGGAACGATATAAAAATACCGTTCCTTTGTTTTATCTATCAAATGATAGGCTTTCTCTTTATTAGCAGTAGTCCTAATCATCCGTTCGTATTCTTGTTTTACTTGCTCACTTATTGAGGCTACAGATTGCTTTGTATCAGATATGATCTCTCCAGATGAATTTAATACAGTAATCTGTGCATCTAAAGCATTACCCATCTTTTTTGCCTGTTGCTGTGAGGCTTGGTCTTGTATTCCATTCTCCTCAAACAACATAGCAACAAGGTTTGCTTCCTTTTCAAGCCTTTGATTAAATGAATTAGTATAAAAGCTATTGAAAATTTGTCCTAGAATAATTCCTAAACCTAAAAGCACGACTAATACTAAGCTTATAAAGCCAAATATTAGTCTTGATCTGAATTTATTCATTTACCTTTGGCTCCTCGAGCTTATAGCCTAGTCCACGAATCGTCTTTATATAAATTGGTTTTTTTGTATTTCTTTCAATTTTCTCACGTAAATGACTGATATGAACATCTACTATTCTTGTGTCACCCGCAAAATCATAATTCCAAACTGCACTTAGCAGTTGATCTCGTGTTAACACGCGACCTTTGTGCTTAGCTAAATAGACGAGTAGTTCGAATTCCTTTGGAGTTAAATCTAATCGTTCTTCACTAAAATATGCCTCGTAACGATCAGGGTAAATAACTAACTCTGAAACGTTCATTTGTTCCCCAATAGCTTGATCAGCGTTTTCAGCCTCTTGCAAGATTTGTGTTCTTCTTAGAATTGCTTTCACCCTAGCTACGACTTCTCTAGGACTAAACGGCTTCGTCATATAATCGTCAGCCCCAAGTTCCAGGCCCAATACTTTATCAAACTCATCATCTTTTGCTGTAAGCATCAAGATAGGTAACATGATTCTTTCTTGTCGAAGTTGTTTACACACTTCAATTCCGTCCATTTTAGGCAACATCAAATCAAGCACCATCAAATCTGGTTGCTCTGTAATCGCCAAATTTTTACCGCTCTCACCATCCATGGCTGTAATAACGTCAAAGCCAGCCTGTTGTAAATTGTATTGCAGCAACGTAACAATCGATTGTTCATCATCCACTACAAGTACCTTTTTGTTCATAGCTCACTCAACCCTTTTCCTTTATTCCCCTTCAACCATGTATGAATCTATCTCTTCTTTCATCTTACTATGAAAATGAATGAACACAAAGCTTTTTGTCGCGAGATTATGACACCTCCAAAAAATTCTATCTCGACTATTATATGATATCTTGTTCTAAGTGCTTGATACAGTTATACAGCCCGCATTGCCAACTATCTCCAACCTTATTGATTTGAGTAAAGGACGTGTTATGAAGAGATGAAGGTAGTTCGTCTTTAAATAAATGTCTTAGCAGCTTTCTTATGAAAGCCCCATGTGTCACTAGTAATATTTTCTCCCCATCATGCCGTTCAGTAATTTCATTTAAGAAGGCTTTTGCTCTTAGAACTACAATCTCATCCTTTTCTATGCCTAAATCTAGTTTGCGCCAATCCGTACCCCATTTTTTAATTCTCTCTTCCTCTGTCGTTCCTTCAATCAATCCACCACCAACTTCTCGAAGTCTAACATCTATCTCAATAGGAATCCTCGTTTTATGAACGATAAGATCTGCAGTTTGTTTAGCTCTTAGTAAATCACTAGAATAAACCACATTCCATTGTTCTCTCTTCAAACGCTCGGCAAGCAGATTCGCCCCTAGTATTCCTTCATCGTTTAGGGGAATATCTGCATTTCCTTGTGCCCTTCCTTCTGAATTCCACTGTGTACGCCCATGTCTAATGATTCCTATTGTAGTCATGTGTGTTCACCCCTTATAGTTTCTAATTTCAACATATACGATTCTACTCAAAATGAAAAGACTTAGCTGATCGCTAAGTCTTATTACAAGTGATCTATTAAAAGTTTTCAAGTGCTGAACCAGTGAACGATTCAACTAGTATAGGTGGGGCGACTTTCAATGTTCCATTTAAGACTACTTCTTGTTCCTCATCTACAGCTTCTATGTACATGGTAATTTCATTATTTTTGACATCAACCTCTGTGATTTCAAAGAGAAACTTGATGGTTGCATAATGATAGACTGGTTTTATAAACTTTATTTGTTGCTCATTAACGGAACTTCCGGGCCCAGGTAAATATTTAGATACAGCTGCAGTCACAATTCCAGTAAGCATGATTGTTGGAACAATTGGTTTCTTAAAAGGAGTTTGGGACGCATAATCATGCTGAATAAAAAGTGGATTAGAATCATTCGTTAATCCTAAATATAGCAATAAATCCTTATCTTCAATCTTTTCTGTAAGCGTAAGCTTTTCACCAACACTCATCTCTCCGATTTTCCGGCCTGGCTTTCTCTTTTTTCCTAATAACATATAATCCCCTCCACACTGTGTACTTAACTTTTTATATTATATATATGTAACCGTTTACATTATTAATGAAGAAAAAAAGGGAAAATCCCCTTTTTATTATGGTAGAGCTTTCATCACACTTCTCACGGATTCAGCCGATTTTGATAATGCTTGTTTTTCCTCTTCAAGTAAATCAAGCTCAATAATTTTCTCTAGGCCATTTCCACCAATAACTGTTGGAACTCCTAAGTATAGATCGCTAAAGCCATATTCTCCTTCTAGATACACGATGGTAGGAAGTACGCGCCTCTGATCCTTTAAGATGGCTTCAATCATTTCTACTAAAGAAGCAGCAGGAGCATAATATGCACTACCGTTTCCTAATAGATTAACGATTTCTCCGCCCCCTTTACGAGTACGTTCAACAATTGCATCTAAACGATCTTTTGGAATTAAAGTTTCTAAAGGGATACCTCCAGCATATGAATAACGAACCAATGGTACCATGTCATCACCATGTCCACCTAGTACGAAACCAGTTACATCCTTAACAGAAAGGTTTAATTCCTGTGCTACGAATGTACGGAAACGCGCGGTATCAAGGACACCGGATTGACCGATCACACGATTTTTAGGGAATCCAGATTCTTTAAATACGGTATATGTCATGGCATCAACTGGATTGGTTAGTACGATAATGATACTTTCAGGAGAGTATTTTACAATTTGCTGCGTAACACTCTTCATGATTTTTGCATTTGTACTAACTAAATCATCACGACTCATACCTGGCTTCCGGGCAATACCTGCAGTTATAACGACGATATCAGAATCAGCTGTATCAGCATAATCCGATGTACCTGTAATATTTGCATCAAACCCTTGAACAGGACTAGCCTCTAGCATATCTAGTGCCTTTCCCTTCGTTGGGTTTTCAAGGTCAGGAATATCTACTAACACAACATCTCCAAGCTCTTTTTGTGCTGCCATTAAAGCTGTTGTCGCTCCAGTAAACCCTGCACCAATTACAGATATCTTTCTACGTTTAATTCCAGCCATTTTAAAAAATCCTCCCTCGGGTTCTTTTCATATGCAAGAATGCTACCCCATATTGAGGTAGCAATCCCTTATATTATGCCATGTTTTCAATTAAAGCATTACCGAATTCAGAACATTTTACTTCCGTTGCACCATCCATTAGTCGAGCAAAATCATATGTTACTACCTTAGAAGCAATAGTCTTTTCAACAGAATCCATTACAAGCTTAGCAGCTTCATTCCAGCCAAGGTGCTCTAACATTAGTACACCAGATAATAGAACTGAAGATGGATTTACTTTATCTAATCCAGCATACTTCGGAGCAGTACCATGAGTAGCTTCAAAGATAGCGTGACCAGTTTCATAGTTAATGTTTGCTCCTGGAGCAATTCCGATTCCACCAACCTGTGCTGCAAGAGCATCAGAGATGTAATCACCATTTAAGTTCATAGTTGCAACAACATCAAACTCACTTGGACGAGTTAAGATTTGTTGTAAGAAGATATCAGCAATAGAATCCTTGATGATGATTTTACCAGCAGCTTCTGCATCAGCTTGCGCTTTGTTTGCTGCATCTTTACCTTGTGCTTCAACAAGACGATCGTATTCTGCCCAAGTGAATACCTTATCACCGAATTCTTGCTCTGCTAATTCGTAACCCCAGTTCTTAAATGCACCTTCAGTAAACTTCATGATGTTTCCTTTATGAACTAGTGTAACTGATTTACGTCCTTCGGTAATTGCATAGTTGATTGCTGCACGAACAAGACGCTTTGTTCCTTCTTCAGAAACTGGCTTGATCCCGATACCAGATGTTTCTGGGAAACGGATTTTGTTAACTCCTAGTTCAGTTTGAAGGAAGTTAATTAATTTTTGTACTTCTTCTGAACCCATTTTGTATTCAATACCTGCATAGATATCTTCAGTGTTTTCACGGAATACAACCATATCTGTTTCTTCAGGACGCTTTACTGGTGAAGGAACACCTTTGAAATAACGAACTGGACGTAAGCAAGTAAATAGATCTAACTCTTGACGTAGAGCAACATTTAAAGAACGGAATCCCCCACCAATTGGTGTTGTAAGAGGTCCTTTGATTGCAATTATGTATTCACGAATTACATCTAATGTTTCGTCTGGAAGCCAAGAACCAGTTTGGTTGAATGCCTTTTCACCTGCTAAAACTTCTTTCCAAACGATTGATTTTTCTCCGTTATAAGCTTTATTAACAGCTGCATCTAAAACTCTAGAAGCTGCAGCCCAAATGTCAGGACCAATTCCATCGCCTTCAATGAAAGGAATAACTGGGTTATTAGGTACATTTAGTTGTCCATTAGTTACGGTAATTTTTTGTCCTTGTGTCATGATATTACCCCCATTTTTATAATTGTGAGGTTAGAGAGATTTACTCTCTAACCTCTTGATATTACAAAAGATTAATCTAACTTAAGCTCTTTGATCGATTGGAACAAACGTCTGTTTTCCAGGACCTGTATATTCCGCACGTGGACGGATAATACGGTTATTTTGGTATTGCTCAAGGATATGAGCTAACCAACCTGATACACGACTTACTGCGAAGATTGGTGTAAATAAATCATGGTCAATTCCAAGACTGTGATACATGGACGCTGAATAGAAATCAACGTTTGCAGGAATACCTTTTTGACCTGTTACCATCTCTTCAATTTTAACTGACATTTCATACCATTTAGGTTCACCAGTTAATGTAGTTAGTTCTTTTGACATCTTCTTTAGGTGCTTAGCACGTGGGTCACCATTTTGGTACACGCGGTGCCCGAAGCCCATGATTTTGTCTTTGTTATTAAACTTCTCTGTGATATATGCTTCTACGTTTGAAACTTCGCCAATTTCAGAAAGCATCTTCATAACCTGTTCGTTAGCCCCACCATGTAGAGGACCTTTTAATGCACCGATTGCAGAAGTTACACCAGAATATACATCAGACAAAGTTGCTACACAGACACGTGCAGTAAATGTAGATGCATTTAATTCATGATCAGCATGCAGTACCAATGCTTTATTTAAAGCCTCAATTGCAATCGCATCAGGTTCTTGTCCTGTAAGCATATAAACAAAGTTTGCTGAAAAGCTTAAGTCAGTACGAGGTGCAACGGGCTCTAACCCTTTACGAATTCGCGAGAAAGCAGCAACGATTGTTGGTAATTTAGCTTGGAGACTAATTGCTTTACGGTAATTTGAAGCATCATCCATCACATCAGCTTCTTCATCATATAACCCAAGAAGTGATACTGCAGTTCGAAGGGCACCCATTGGATGAACGCTATCAATTGGATATGTAGTGAAGTGATCTAATACCCCTTGTGGAAGTGTTGCATTCTCAGCTAGCTGCTTTGTTAGCTCATCTAACTCAGATTGGTTTGGTAACTTACCATGCCATAAAAGATATACTACCTCTTCAAAGCTTGCATGGTCTGCAAGATCATCAATATTATACCCTGCATAAGTTAGAACATCATCAATGATAGAACTGATAGACGACGTAGTAGCTACAACGCCTTCAAGACCACGTGTTGCTGTCATATTAACCTCTCCTTTTAACTAGTAAATTTTCCATCCTGGTTTTCTCTGTCAAGTAAATGCTTACATTTTATTGAATGTAAAAAACGAAATAAACTGCACAAAACCAGTTTTTTTAAAATAGAGAAAGGATGATTTTATAAGTACATATAAACTATGGACACCCCTTCTATTATAAACAATTATCTGATTCTTGTGAATCAGAAACCACTATTTAGTAAAATAAAATATTATTACACTAAACTATTATCTTATGTTTGTAATAGATTACAGGGAGGCTTGCTAAAACAATTCAACCAATTTAATGGCAAAATAAGCAATTCCTGCTCCGATTAATGGCCCAACTGCTACACCTTTAAAAACAGCAACTGCTAATATGGTTCCAATTACTAACGCAGCCGTGATATGAGGCTCTGACGCTAACAAGGTTAACCCATTTTTCGCAATTAAAGCGACAACCACTCCTGAAACTAACGCAATCCAGGCATAAGGTGACTTCAGAGAATCAAATAATTGTTTGAAGCCTATTTCTCCAGTTGCAATCGGTACTAACACAGCAATCGTAATAATGGTAACCCCCCAATTAATTCCTTGTCCCTGAATATGAGGAAACCATTTATCACCTATACCAACAAGTTTAATTACTAACAAAAATACAATGGCAACAATCAATGATTGGTTTTTCGCTACGATGCCGATCAACAGAAGTATTCCTAAAAATAAATATGGTTGTGCAACCATGTTCTTCACCATCCTTTCAGGTGAACCAGTTCCATGTTACCATACATATTTTTTAAACAACAAGAAGTTACACTTAAGTAAAATGCTTTATTTCATCTCCTTATCAATGTAAAATATTACTATAATGGAATTTAAGGAGGATCTTGTTTGAATTATAATCTTCTTTACCAAATATTAAGGTTCATATTAGTAATCGCTGTAATAATTGGTGGTTTCTTGTCTTTTTACTATCTTTCAACTATTACATACCCGTTTATTATTGCCTTAATTATCGCTTATATGATTAACCCGTTAGTAAATATTTTAGAATTAAAAGTAAAACTTCCACGTTATCTCGGAGTATTTATTGTCATCATTTTAGTCTTTGCCGTTTTTGCTGGACTCATTACACTTTTAATTGCCGAAATTATTAATGGATCAAATTATTTAGCTGAAAATGTCCCTCAGCATTTTGAACGCTTAATCACGTATATCGAACAGTATTTTACTGGACAAATTATTCCGCTATATAATCAACTAGCTAACACGTTTGAAAACCTAGATCCTAGTCAGAAGGAAACAATCGGTACAAATATCGAGTCTTTTGCAGCCAATATTATTCAATCAGGTAAAGAAGTGCTTGAGAGCATCTTAACTAGTATTCCTAGAGCTTTCGCTTGGATTCCTAACGCTGCTACTGTTATCATCTTCGCTCTTCTTGCTACATTTTTTATCAGTAAGGATTGGGAAAAATTAAACAAGCGTTTTTCTACTCTCATGCCTAGGAAAGCACGTGAAAGTGGAAAATCTGTTTTTATTGATTTACGAAAAGCATTGTTCGGCTTTATTAAAGCACAGGCAACTCTTATCTCTATTACAACAGTAATTGTCCTAATCGGATTGCTATTTTTAAGAGTCGAATATGCGATTACCATCGCGTTAATCATTGGTATTGTTGATATTCTTCCTTACTTAGGAACGGGGTTAATCTTTGTACCATGGATTATCTATTCCTTTTTCACGGGTGACGTTGCCTTTACCATTGGGTTACTAGTTTTATACATTATTGTTATTGTTCAAAGACAGATCATGGAGCCAAAAATATTATCCTCAAGTATTGGACTAGACCCACTAGCTACCCTTATTGCTTTATTTGTAGGATTTAAACTTTTTGGATTCCTCGGTCTAATCATTGGACCAGTTGTACTCGTTATCGGAAAGACCCTTCATAGCGCAAATGTGTTTCATGATATTTGGAATTATATTGTGGGTAAGAAGACAGTGTAAGGGGAAGGAAGAGTCAGAGATGGCTCTTTTTTTATTTACTGAGATATAACATATCTCCTTTGTTTCTTAACACCACTGTTTGCATAAGGACTTAATAATCTCTTAGTAGTGGCTGAAGAGGATAAACATAAAAACTGCTTTATTTCCTGATTTGTAACTGTGGAGGATATGATTAATGCGTAATCATTTATAGCTTGTATATGAGCACTCTTACAAGAGCTTGCACATGCAGGACAAAACCAGAGACCGTGCTGACGGTTCATCGGAACGAACCTACATCTACTACATTGAACACCTTTGATGATCTCATTAGGATGAATATTATAATAGTCAAGTGGCTTCTTTTGCTCATCTTCTTGTTTTCTTATTAGATAACGTACTAGTTTTTTCATTTCTTTAGTTGAAAGGATTGCAGATGAATATAGTATCTCAAGGGATTTAATTTTGGAGGGTAGATACGCACTGTGAATTACTTTTTGAGCAATAAGTTGAGGTTTAGTAGTGGCCTTTATTATAGTGTGAGGGTTACTAACAACTACTAGAGATTCAACCGGTATATTGTGTGTATAGGAATGCTCCTGAATCCAAGTTTTGAGCCTGGTAGTTTGTCGATCTATTTGCAAAAGGGGATCGGGGAAAGCCTCTTCTTTGTTATCTAGGATACGAATAACCTGGTGAAATTGTGGATCAAACACGAGTGTACCAATAATATTTTTCACTTCTAGAATGAGCAAAAAACAAGTAGAGACGATTAGTATGTCGATTTGAAAATATCCTTTTTCATCTTGAAGTCTGAGATTTTGTAGGATCAGATATTTCTCATTTGAAATAAAATCTAGATAATAATCAATCGCTTTTTCTCCGTGATAACCGGCCCGTTTTTTTGCGAGATTCTCTAAAATAAGAGTATATTTTGGGTGACTCACTGGTAGTCTTCTAGACAGAGCCTCCAGTAATTGGATTTCTAACGGTAACGACCGCTTTTTTATGATCATTCAAACACTCCCTTTTCTATAATTAAATATTAAATTCATCTTATATGTATTGAAATCCTGCAAGGTAGGGTCTAATGTTCAACTATTTATAATTGGTTGTTTGTTTTTTATATTCAGAGTTAGTTTAGGGTTAGTTTTTATAAAATTTGTCCTATTCAAAACCTAATTTAAGGCATACCCGTTCATATTTCCATGCAAGTCAAGTAATTCTGTTAGTAAGGTTGCTTTTTCAGCAAGAAAAAACATGCATTATTAACAAATCTTGAAGATTATCAACGAAAGCTGTGATTTAACAACGAAAGCATTAGGCTTATCAACGAATATTTTTAGTTTATCAACGAAAAGTACTTCTTTATCAACGGAATTACATTTTTTCCCATACCGTACCCCTTCTTTGCAGAAGACATTAAATATAAACACTCTACTCCCTCTCCACAAAATAAAAAAGCCCCTCAAATGAGGGACTAACATCTGACCTACCTAATAATAATCGTATTCCGATCAATGAGCGAACGGATAATATTTAGAATAAATGGCTTTACCATTTTACGTGTTTGCGGGAAGAGTAGGATAAATCCAATTGCGTCTGTTATAAAGCCTGGTGTTAATAGGACAACGCCCCCTACTAAGATACAAAGACCATCTACAATGACGTCACCTGGCATTTGCCCACGTGAGATTTGATATTGTACTTGTTGAATAGCCCGAGTTCCTTGTTTCTTTGCCAACCATGCACCCAGGACACCCGTTCCGATTATTAATAAAATGGTCACAGGAACACCAAATGTTTGACCTGACACAATCAACAGTCCAATTTCTAATGCAGGCACAATAATAATTAAAGCAAGCAGTAATTTATACATGTTTCCCCTCCCAAAATGATCTTTTTATAATAGTAAGACCGAGCTAGCCCTTTATGAACATCAGATAGCCTTTGTCCTCATATAAAATGCCAAGTAAAAAAGAGAGGGACAAATTCCCCTCTCTTCACTATATCATAATATTCGTGTTTCTATTACAAAACACTTGCATGTCCACTGTATATTACGCCTCTAGATGAGTCGACTGTCACATCTTGGCCATCTTTTAGAATAGTCGTGGCATCTTCCACACCTACAATAACTGGAATTCCTAAGCTTAAGCCTACAACCGCTGCATGGCTTGTTAAGCCACCTTCCACTGTGATAAGCGCAGATGCCTGCTCAAGTGCTTGCATCATATCACGATCTGAACTAAAGGTAACTAGAATTCCGCCTGGTTTCATTTTTTGATTAGCTTCTTCGCCGCTATTCGCAATGACAACCTTACCAAACGCTGTCTTACGACCAATTCCTTGTCCTTTAGTGATAATGTCACCCACTACATGAACTTTCATGATGTTGGTTGTTCCTGACTCACCTACTGGAACTCCAGCCGTAATCACGATTGTCTCACCATACTTAACTAGGCCAGTATTGATGGATTCTTGGACAGACAAATCAAGCATCTCATCAGTTGTCGTTGCCTTCGCTCCCATTTGAGCAGTTACTCCCCATACCAATGCAAGCTTTCTTGATACGCTTTCCTCTGAAGTAACAGCAATAATTGGAGCCTTAGGACGAAACTTAGAAATCATACGTGCTGTGTGTCCACTCTCTGTTGGAGTCACTATAGCTGAAACATTTAAATTTAGAGCCGTGTGAGCCACTGATTGACCAATTGCATCTGTGATTGTAGTCCCGCTAAGACGACTTCTATTTTGTAAGATATCCTTATAATCTAAAGCTTGCTCTGCACGTGAAGCAATATTATTCATTGTTTTGACAGCTTCCACTGGATACAAGCCTGCTGCTGTTTCACCTGATAGCATGATTGCATCTGATCCATCAAAAATAGCATTTGCCACATCACTTGCCTCTGCACGAGTTGGACGTGGGTTTCTTTGCATAGAATCTAACATCTGGGTCGCAGTGATTACCGGCTTTCCTAATGCATTACATCTTCTAATTAGTTCCTTCTGCACAAGTGGAACTTCTTCTGCTGGAATTTCAACCCCTAAATCTCCACGAGCCACCATAAGACCGTCAGAAACCTCTAGGATCTCTTCAATATTGTCGACACCCTCCTGATTTTCAATCTTAGGGACTATGTGTATATGTGAAGCTTTATTCTCTTCTAGTAATTCACGGATCTCTAAAACATCCGATGCGCGTCTCACGAAAGAAGCCGCAATAAAATCTACACCCTGCTCGATACCAAATCGAATATCGTTAGCATCCTTCTCCGTCATTCCTGGGAGGTTAACTTTAACATTTGGAACATTTACACCTTTTTTATTTTTGATTGTCCCACTATTAAGTATTTCTGTGTAAATTTCATTATTACCCTTGCCAATCACTTTTAATTCAATTAGTCCATCATCTAAAAGAATTCGTGACCCTTCTTCAACATCATCAATAAGGCCTGGATAAGAAATAGAGAAGCGAGAAGCGGTACCAACAACCTCTTCCATAGATAGGGTTACTTTTTCTCCTGCAACTAACTCTGCTGCTCCATTTTCAAACGTATGAGTTCTGATTTCAGGTCCTTTTGTATCTAACAAAATTCCAATTGTCTTACCTGTTTGCTTTGCTGCTTCTCTAATGTTATTAATTCTAGCACCATGCTCTTCAAAATCACCATGAGAGAAATTTAAACGTGCCACATTCATTCCAGCCTCAATTAACTGAACTAGCTTTTCTACCGTTTCACTTGCTGGACCAATCGTACAAACAATTTTTGTTTTACGCATTTTTACACTTCCTTCTAAAATTCTGTTTCATCTTTTATATCGATAATTCTGTTGATAACTGATACATGCTCAAATCTACCTCATGTTTTTGAGAAAGAGCTTCTGAGATTGAAAAGTCGACGAGCTTGTTACTTTGTATTCCAACCGCACGACCTTCTTTCCCAGCCATTAGTAATTCAACTGCCCTAGCACCTAGTCTACTTGCTAAAACTCGATCAAATGCTGTAGGCGATCCTCCGCGTTGAATATGACCAAGGATACTAACTCGTGTTTCTATATTCAGTGATGATTCAATTTGTTTACCAATGTCAACTGCACTTCCAACGCCTTCTGCTACTACAATAATGCTATGGCGTTTTCCACGCTCATGGCCTCTTTCTAATCTAGAAATAACTTCTTCCATTTTGTAATCTGCTTCAGGTATAAGGATTGTCTCTGCTCCACCGGCAAGCCCTGCCCATAAAGCAATATCACCTGCATGTCGACCCATTACCTCGATGATATATGTACGCTCGTGAGAAGTAGCAGTATCTCTTATCTTATCAATTGCATCAATAACAGTATTTAACGCTGTATCAAACCCAATGGTGAAATCAGTACCAGGTATATCGTTATCAATCGTACCTGGAACACCTACACACGGAAAACCATGCTGTGTTAGCTTCTCAGCTCCTCGGTAAGATCCATCACCACCAATAACTACAATTCCTTCAATTCCAAATTTCCTTAGTTGTTCAATGCCTTTTTTCTGGCCTTCTTCTGTTTTGAACTCTTCTGATCTAGCCGAGTACAGAACGGTTCCACCTCGATGAATAATATCACCAACAGAACCAAGCTCTAGCTTTTTGATTTGTCCTGTCATCAGACCAGTATATCCCTGATAAATCCCATAAACCTCTATATTATGGTAAATTGCTTTTCGCACGACAGCACGTACTGCTGCATTCATACCAGGTGAATCTCCACCGCTTGTTAATACTCCAATTTTTTTCATCCTAACACCTCATACCTTCTGTAGCTTTCCTTTGAATATTCTTATATGTAACTATTTAATAAACACAAGTAAGTATAGTATGTGAAAAGACCTTACACTTTCATTCTTCGTAAATAAAAATATCATGAAGAATTTAACAAAACAATAGGGTTAGCATTTCTTCAACCTATATAAGGAAATACTTTTAATTAGGTTATCTTGAATTAGAGGAATCACCTGTAATAGGTGGATAGAAGGCTAAAAAGTGGAGATTAGTATGGCTTATTCATTCGATCTGTTAATGTATTTTTTTTAGTAAAAAACGTGCATTCCCGTTTGTTAGGGAACTGCACGTTTTATATTACTTGATTGCAACTGGATCGGTTGCAAACGTAAATTCTCCAATACTTCTATATTTATCATAACGGTGCTGTATTAACTGTTCTTTACTATATTGAGTTAATTCCTTTAGTGACCTTTTCAAGTAATTATCTACAAGAAGAGCTTGTTCAGCCTTTTGTCGGTGTGCTCCACCTTTAACCTCTGGAATAATATGATCTATAATTCCTAGTTCCTTTAAGTCTGGCGCAGTAATTTTCATCGTTTCAGCCGCTTTTTTAGCAAGTCCCGCATCCTTCCATAATAAAGCAGCAGCTCCCTCTGGAGAAATAACGGAGTACCAAGAGTTTTCTAGCATTAAAACATGGTTACCCATTCCTATTGCCAATGCTCCACCACTTGCTCCTTCACCAATTACAATACAAATGATAGGGACAGTGAGACCAGCCATTTCAAATAGATTCTTTGCGATCGCTTCTCCCTGACCTCGTTCTTCAGCAGTCTTCCCTGGGAAAGCACCTTTTGTGTCAAGAAAACATATAATCGGACGATTAAATTTTTCTGCCTGCTTCATTAATCGAAGTGCTTTTCGGTAACCCTCAGGATGAGGCATACCAAAGTTTCTGCGAAGATTTTCCTTTGTATCGCGACCACGCTGATGACCAATTACCGTAACAGGTAAGCCATGGTATTTAGCCACTCCTGAAACAATTGCCTCATCATCACCATAAAAACGATCACCATGACATTCAAAAAAGCCTGTAAATAAGTGGCTTATGTAATCAAGAGTTGTTGGGCGCTCTGGATGTCTAGCAATTTGTACGCGGTCCCAAGGTCTTAAGTTTCCATACACTTCCGCCTCTAGCTTTTCTAGTCTTGCCTCTAGTTTCTCTATCTCATCTGAAAGATCTACATCAGCATTTTTCGTGAACTCTCTTAGTTCCACTATCTTTTTCTTCAGCTCTGTCACCGGTCGCTCAAACTCTAATTCTCCTAACAATCTAGCTTCCCTCCCGGTTCATGTATATCTAGGATATTACTTAACGTATCCTTCATATCTAATCTATGAATAACAGCATCTAGCTGACCATGTTTCAATAAAAATTCTGCTGTTTGGAAATCCTCAGGAAGGTCCTCACGAATCGTTTGTTCAATGATTCTTCTTCCTGCAAAACCAATTAATGCGCGTGGTTCAGCAAAGTTATAATCCCCCACAGACGCAAAGCTTGCTGTTACACCGCCAGTAGTGGGGTGTGTCATAATCGAAACATATAACAATCCTTTTTCACTAAACCTCTTTAACACAGCACTAATTTTGGCCATCTGCATAAGGCTTAGTACACCCTCTTGCATACGTGCTCCTCCAGAAGCAGTGAAAATGATGAAAGGAATGTTCTTTTCCATTGCTTTTTCAATCGCACTAGCAATTTTTTCACCAACAGCCGAACCCATACTCGCCATTCGGAAAGAAGAATCCATTACCGCAATGGCAATATGATGACCGTTAATCGTTCCTTCACCCGTAAGAACCGCCTCGTTTAACCCCGTTTTAGCCCGGTCTTTTTCTAACTTTTCCAAGTAATCTGGGAAACCTAATGGGTTCTCAGAAATCATATCATGATCATATTCCGTAAAAGTACCTTCATCTAATAAACTATCCATTCGTTCAAAGGCAGTCATAGGATAATGATAATCACAATTCATGCATACTTTCAGATTTTTAGTTAACTCTTTCGTATACATAATTTTTTTGCAACTTGGACACTTAGTCATGATTCCTTCAGGTACTTCCTGTTTACTTTGCTCTGAAGGGATTGTTGCATACTTCTTCTTTTTTGTGAACAAATCTTTTAACATTTTCTTCCCCCCTTGTCTTCATTAGAGTTAGACTATTTTTGCATAACTATAAAATTCTATTAAACAGTCTTACCTTTAGTAGTTGTATAATACTCTGTATTCTTGAAGGGCTCTCTCGACATCACCCTGTTCAAGTGAAATAATCAAATTTTCATATTTCTCTTGTTCTGGATTTCCTTCATTGGCTGAACTAACACTTGCATACTCGGAAAGAAGCAACCAGATTTTCAGTAATAGTCGGTTGTCAGTTATACGAAGAAGTAGCTTAGTAAACTCCTCTTTAAATACAGCTGAATCTTCACTTAGCAGCTCTCTTAAATACTGTATTTTTTCTACATAAGGTTCTTCACAAATAATCCTAATTGATTGCTCTTCTAGTATTCTTTTTGTATTTAATAAATCCTTTTTTGCCGTTTCATTTTGAAGGATAAAACTTCCGATTAATTCAACAAGATGGTGGCCCCCGAAATCCTTTACAAATGTTCCTTCACCTCGTCTTGTTTCAATTAATCCGAGTAACTCCAAAGCTCTTAACGCTTCACGGACAGAAGACCTCCCTACACCTAAACGGTCTGTAAGTTCTCGCTCAGATGGAAGTCGATCCCCAGGTTGTAATGAATCGGCTTGAATGATTGTATGAATCTGTTTTATCGTTTCAATATAAACTTTTGACTGTGGTATTGACACAGTATATACTCACTCACCTTTACCAATAATGGCCAGTTGTCTTGTTTTCTCAGCAATTTCTTCTGGATCCACCTGAATTCTAGCAACCCCTGTTTCCATTGCAGCCTTAGCAACAGCAGCTGCAACAGCAGGTGCTACACGTGGATCAAATGGGGCTGGTATTACATATTCATCCTTTAACTCATCTTCTGAAATGAGACTAGCAATCGCTTCTACCGCAGCAATTTTCATCTGCTCATTAATATGAGTAGCTCTGACATCCAAAGCTCCTCTAAAAATCCCTGGAAATGCTAGTACATTGTTTACCTGATTTGGAAAGTCTGATCTACCAGTACCAATAACTCTAGCTCCTGCTTCTTTAGCATCACTTGGCATAATCTCTGGATTAGGATTAGCCATTGCAAAGATAATCGGATCTTGATTCATTTCACGGATGATTTCTTTTGTTAGAGCTCCCTCAACTGATACACCAATAAACACATCTGCATCTTTCATTGCATCAGCCAAGGAGCCTTCCATTTTATTTCGATTCGTGTATTTTGCTACTTCTTCTTTCACACTGTTCATACCAAATGGTCGTCCTTCGTAGATAGCACCCTTTGAATCGCACATGATCACGTCACGAACTCCGTATGAATATAAAAGTTTAATAATTGCAATTCCTGCTGCCCCTGCTCCGTTTGCTACTACTTTAATTTCGGACATACTTTTACCAACTAGCTTTAACGCATTAACTAGACCCGCTACAGTTACAATGGCTGTACCATGCTGATCATCATGAAAAATTGGTATATTGGTTTCTTTCTTTAGTCTTTCCTCTATTACAAAGCAATTAGGTGCTGCTATATCTTCTAAATTTACGCCACCAAAGGTAGGCTCTAATAGTTTTACAGTTTCAATTATCTTCTCAACATCTGTGGTTCCTAAACAAATAGGAAAAGCGTCAACACCAGCAAAGCTCTTAAATAGTACAGCTTTCCCTTCCATTACAGGTAATGAAGCTTCCGGACCAATATTACCTAGTCCTAGTACTGCCGTTCCATCAGAAACAACTGCTACCATATTACCTTTCATTGTGTACTCATACACTTTGTTAACGTCGTCATATATAGCCTTGCAAGGTTCTGCTACACCGGGTGAATAAGCGAGACTTAAATCTTTAGCGTTCCGAACTGGAACCTTTGAATTTGATTCTAGCTTCCCTTTATGAATTCGATGGATATGTAATGCCTCTTCTTTTAAAGTAGACATACGCTCACTCTCCTAACTTTTTCATATGTGGTAATCAAGTGGTCAGACCACATTAGACTATTTAACAATAATAACAAAATTCTGGAATATGTAAAGAACTAATAGGCTTTCAAAACCACATTTTTCTCTCCTACTACCTCTTTAATTTTCTCTAGGCACACAGTAACAGGATTCACATGATAAGCGATCGGCAGTCTAATAGATTTTTTACTTTCTACATAATAAAGGACAACCCCTGTATTACCATGATATTCAGTGAACAGCTGTTTTAATTCTTCTAATTTATTTTGATTCTCAAGTTCCGGTTCGATTTTTATAAATAGAATTTTCTCCTGATAATCATTTTTCAACTCATCCATTGACTTAACCTTTTGAATGATAAATTGAGGTTCACCATTTCGAAGGTCGATTTTCCCCGATAGCATTAATACAGTACCTACTTTAAAATAGGACTGAAATTCTCGGAAGGTAGTAGGGAACACAGTACCTTCAATTTCTCCACTTTCGTCATTGATGACTAGGAAAGACATTTGTTCTCCCTTTTTGGTGCGGATTGTCCGTTCAGACCCTACAAGTGCTACAATCGTGACTTTCTTGTCGATATACTCTTGTTTTGCTGTTTGAATGGACACAGGCTGATGTTCCTGCCAATAGCGTTGATAGGCTGTAACCGGATGGTTGGATAGATAAAAGCCGATTGCTTCCATTTCAAATTGCAGTTTCTCTTCATCCCTAAAAGGAGTCATTTGAATATACTGTGGCTTTAAGAGCAACTCCTCTTCAAATGAAAAATCAAGTTGATCTCCACTGTCCGGCTTAACAAGTTCTGCATAGTCTAGCGCCACATCAATACTTGCTAGAAGAGTAGATCGTTCTTGTCCAAATTCATCAAAGCAGCCGGAGAATACAAGTGATTCTACCGTTTTTCTGTTTGGTAGAACCCTCGCACAAAAGTCGAATAAATCATCAAAAGGTCGACCTTTTCTTTCTGAAAGGATTTTTTTCACCGTTTGGACACCAATATTTTTGATTGCAGCCAAGCTATATCTAATGGCCTGATCATAAACTAGAAATCCATAAGAACTCTTATTTATAGAAGGTGGTAATACCTTAATTTGTTTTAATTTTGCCTCGCGCACATATTGGCCGATTTTATCATCATTGCCAATAGCAGAGGTAAGTAACGCTGACATGAAGAATAATGGAAAGTTTGCTTTTAGATAAGCAAGTTGGTAAGCAATCATACTATAGGCTACAGCGTGACTTCTATTAAATCCGTAGTTAGCAAATCTTACAATCAAATCATAAATTTCATTTGCTACTTCAGATGAATAGCCAACATTCAGACAGCCATCAACGAAATGCTTGCGTTCTGCTTCTAGCACCTCGATTTTCTTCTTACTAACGGCTCGTCTTAATAGATCTGCTTCCCCTAATGAAAAGCCAGCCATTAAGGATGCAATCTGCATAATCTGCTCCTGGTAAACAATAACTCCATTCGTACTACGAAGGATATCCTCAAGGTCTGGATGTGGATAGGTTACCTTATGATGCTTATTTTCAATATAGACCGGGATATTTTCCATCGGACCCGGCCTGTAAAGGGCATTAACAGCCACAATATCCTCAAAATGAGTAGGCTTTAATCTCTGTAAAACACTTCTCATACCTGAAGATTCCAATTGGAAAATACCGGTTGTATCTCCTGCTCCTAATAACTTAAAGGTTTTATCATCATCAAGAGGAAAATCTGCAAGTTCTAATTTCACCTTTTTAGACCACTTTATTTGGTCTAATATTCTTTGAAGAATCGTTAAATTTCGAAGACCTAGAAAGTCCATCTTTAATAGCCCAATTTCTTCTAGAATCTCCATTGAATACTGTGTAAGGTAAACACCCTGGTGACCATCTTGAATTGGAATAAGATCAGTTAGAGGTTGATCACTTATAATCACCCCTGCTGCATGAGTAGAGGTGTGTCTTGGCAATCCTTCTAATTTTAAAGCCACCTGAAAGACCTTTTGTGTTACACTCGATTGCTTAATATGTGTTTGAAAAGGCTCGGATTCTCGGTATGCCTCTGTTAATGTAATGCCTAACCGTGAAGGCACTTTTCGTGCAATCGCATCGGCTTCCTTTTGTGAAATCCCTAATACTCTTCCAACATCACGTAAAACAGCTTTTGTTGAAAGAGTTCCAAATGTGATGATTTGAGCTACATGAAGGGCTCCATATTTATTGGAAACATATTGAATCATTTCATCTCGTCGATCATCCGGAAAATCAATATCTATATCAGGCATAGATATTCTTTCTGGATTCAGAAATCGTTCAAATAAAAGATTATATTGGATGGGATCGACATCTGTAATTCGGAGTAGGTATGCAACTAAAGACCCTGCTGCTGAACCACGCCCTGGACCAGTAAGGATTCCTTGTTCATGAGCGTATTTCATAAAATCCCAGACGATTAGAAAGTAATCGCTGAACTCCATTTGCTTGATTATGCTAAGCTCATACTCCATTCTTTCATAATACTGAGGACGTTCTAGACCTTTTTGCTTAAGACTCTCTATGCATAGCTGTTCTATATATACTGGTGCATTTAAAGAATTAGGAACGGGGTATTTAGGTATAAACCGTTGACCCAAATCGAGCTTTATTTCACATTCACTTGCAATTCTACAGGTATTCTCAATGGCCTCCTTCAAGCTAAAAAAAGGCTGAATCATCTCTTCCTTCGATTTTAAGTAATATTCACTAGTTGGTAGCTTGTCTCTCTTAAGATCTGCTACTTTATCCCCATTTTTTATTGCTAATAAACACTCGTGGACAAACGCATCCTCTTTAATTAAATAATGAACATCATTGGTTACCACTAAGCTGATTTTCATTTCTTCAGCTAGCTTGGTCAGGACTGAATGTAGTGTTTCTTCCTCTGGAAGAAGATGTGATTGTATCCCTAGATAGAAATCTTTACCGAACATCCCATGAAATTGAGCGATAGCTTGTTTTGCTTTTTCTACGTCGTTATGTAGAATCGCTTGCTCAACTTCCCCTTTTATCCCTGGAGTAATCGCTATTAGTCCTGTTTTATAAGCAGCAATCCATTTTTTCAGTACAGCTTTACGATTCATTGTTTGTGCTGTACTACTTATTTTCAACAGGTTTTGATAACCTTTTTTGTCTTTAGCAAGTAGGATGAGTGGAAAATGCTTTTCTTCTTTTTCATCCTCATACACAGAAACGGTTAAACCAATAATGGGCTTAACTCCTTTTTTCAAACATGCTTTATAAAATGGGATGGCACCATATAAGTTATTATCATCGGTTATGGCTAAAGAGGTATAGCCTAGTTCCACGGCTTTCTGGACTAGCTCCTCTATTTTGCAGCTACTTGTTAATAAGCTATAGGAACTTTTCACTTGCAGATGAACAAAGTCCATTCTTTCACCTTCTATCTACTCTATTTTCACCTATATCTGAACTTTGGTTGCTTTTTTACAAAAACCAATTTAAAAGTAACTGTCTTTATGAAGAAGAGCCTTCAAACTTCAAACTTAATCTTTATTAATGGAGAGGAGTTCCCCTCCAACTGAATTTGAAAGTAAAATGTGTATTTTTAACGCAGCTTCTACTTTTCTAATTATAGTGGATGAATTAAGTTCAAATCAAAACATACTTCTCTATGTCTGTCCATATATTGTAACAGAAAGGGTGAATGGCATGGGTGTAAGAGAGGGTTTCTATGTTCTGTTTTTCAACAGTTATTTTATAGCTCTTGGGGTAATTCTTGGTGGCTGTATTGTCGGAGGCTTAGGGGCATTTTTCATAGGAAATCCTCCGTTATTAACGATGGTTAGATTAGCTAGCAACCTTAAGATTTGGGCAATTGTCGCGGCAATTGGTGGGTCTTTTGAAGCATTTTATAGTTTCGAGAAGGGGATCTTTGATGCGAACACTCGCGACATTATAAAACAGCTATTCATTATTTGTTCGGCAACTGGCGGTGCTCAAACAGGCTCTTTAATTATTAGCTGGTTGGCTCAAGAGGACGGGAATCTATGAGAATACCTCCATATTACGAAAAGGGAAGCTGGCAGAGATTTTTAGCAGGCGGTGTTTTTGGTGGACTCATTAGCTGGATCATTTTTGCCTATATGTTTGGTACCTATCAGGACACTCAGATTTTACATATATCAAAGCAAGCTAAAGAAATTAAGGACTTAAAAGAGGATATAAAGATCTGGCAAACTGATTATCAGAAACTCAACGAAGAAAACCAAAAGGGTGTAACATTACAAGAAATTGTAGTCACTATTGATAATGCAGAAAAATATAAACTTGATCATTTCAGGAAGTACCAATTAGAGACTCAATCGAAACAAGAAATAAATCACTTAATAGCGAAGGAAATTAGTAAGGTCTACGAAAGTAAAGAGCTAATTATCAAAGCGATAGAAAACAAGGTTTTTACGATTGATGATAAACAATATAGGCTTGAAGTTAGTGGTATTTATCTGCTGTATGCTAATCTAGAGATTGATGTGACAATGAAATTTAATGAGAATAACTAAAGTTTGAATATTTTATGAAATATTCAGAAAAGTATAGCAACCTCCTCCTATTTTGTATACAATGAATACAGGATATGGTAATTGCTGTTAAAACTTCTTTAGGAGGTGTACCAATGATCATAAACAGGAAACAACTTATGAGAGATAAGCTTCAACAAATAATAGCAGGGTATTCAGCCTATACAGAAACAAAAGAAGTCGCAATCATGCTTAAGAAGGAGCTCAAGCTCCGTAATATCGATGTATATGTTGATGATACCGACAAAGGATTTTGGTTTATTCCTGTAAAGGAAAAAGCGCAGGCTTAGCTTACTGCAATTCTCACTTAATCCTACTATACATCCGATTCTTAACAGGGAAAGAGAGGTTAGTCTCCACCCTGTTTATTTCGGAGTACATAACTCTTCTAAGTCTTTAATGACCTCATTAGCCTCTTCCCAAGAATGGACGGAAGCACCTGCTGCCAAAGGATGTCCACCACCTCTATATTTAGCGGCTACCACATTGATGACTGGTCCTTTAGAACGAAGCCTAACTCGAATTTGATCGTCCTCTTCAACAAAGAACACCCATGTGATGATTCCTTCGATATTCCCTAATGACCCCACAAGTTGCGATGCATCTGTCGGTGTGACATCAAACTTCTCTAGTATATCCTTCGTGAGTAGCATTGTAGCTACACCGTGACTAGATAGAGTGAAGTTTTGTAAAACATACCCTGTAAGATGAGCAACATTAACTTTTGTTGTGTACAATCCCTCATATAGAGTAGGTAACTCGAACCCATATTCCACCAGTTCTCCCGCATACTTAAATGTCCTAGTGTTGGTACTTGGAAATAAGAATCTACCTGTATCGCCAACAATACCAGCAAAAATTAATCGAGCTCCCTCTTGAGTTAACACAAGACCTTGGTTTTTACCAAACAAGTAAAATTCATAAATCATTTCACTAACAGAGCTAGCTGTTGTATCTACCCACAGAAGATCTCCATAGGAATCCTCATTTGGATGGTGGTCAATTTTTATTAATAAATTACCTAGCTTATACCTTTGATCACACACTCTTTCCTGATTGGCCGTATCACAGACAATCACAAGTGCCTCTTCATAAACCTCATCAGGAACAATATCCATCTTATAAAGATGGCCTAATGCTTCTTCGTCCCTTCCTACAACGAATATTTCTTTCTTTGGAAAAGAAGCTCTTAAAATTTCTGCTAGTCCACACTGTGACCCGTATGCATCTGGGTCTGGTCTAACATGTCTATGAATAATAATACAATCGTACCTCTCTATAGCAGCCAATATTTGTTCTTTCATACCCTTCACCTTTTCAATTTATATTTATCAAAAATTCTGGTTTGACTGTACAATGTAGTCACTAATGGTGGCATTATGCCCGATTTACGATTAAAATAGTATAGGACAAGAGTTTAGTTTGGAGGAAAATTATGCCCATATTAATTATTCTAATCATTATATCATTATCCTTCTATGCTTATTTTAGGATGAAAAATTTTCGGGTAAAAGAAGTGATGCATAAAAAATGGCTGTCAGCTAAAGCAAGTATTGCATTAGGTGCCTTTATGGTATTCTTTGCGTTAAACCAAATGATCGTTGAGCCTTCTACAATTGCCATTATTATTGGAATCATATTTTTGGTAGTTGGTGGTGGAAGTATTTGGGCAGGAGTCAGAGCATATCGCTATTATCTTCCACGAGTGATTGAGGAAGCACAACTTAAAAAATAAATGTAAGCTGGTCAATTCATTTTGACCAGCTTTCTTTTTGAACTAAAATTTATTTAGGGTGTAACTTTCTTTTATAGGATCGTATTATCGGTCAATCAACTGTACCATCATCATCGCTTTTCCAACGATTGTGCCTTGGTTGTAAACAGAGACATCTACCTTACCGAACTTACGACCTACTTCTAATACTTTTGGTTTTATTTCAATAATGCTCTCAATTTGAACAGGTCTTATAAAGTAAATAGTTATATTTTCAACAACCAGATCACCTTTTTTATAAGATCGTAATACACGATTTCCGGCCTCGGTAACTAACGTGGTAAATACACCGTAGGAAATGGTTCCAATGTGATTGGTCATTTGAGGAGTAACCTCACATTGGTAAACCTCTTCCCCTTTTGCGTTAACTAATTCAATAAATTGGTTAATCACACTATCATCTATCGTCTGACCAACCTGTGGTTGTCTTTGAATAACCTGAAGAGCCTTTAAGACGTCCTGACGGCTAATGATGCCTTTTAGCTTATTATACTCATCTACTACTGGAAGAACCTCGATCCCTTCCCAGATCATCATATGTGCAGCGGAGGCGACCGACGTCTTCTCACTAACACTGATTGGACTCTTCGTCATTAGCTTTTCGATGGGTGTGGAATGCTCTGTACCTAACACATCTTTGCCTGTCACCATTCCATGTACCTTAAGCTGTTCATCCACCACTGGGAAACGACTGTGGTCTGTCCTACCATTAAGCTGATACCAATTCCCTACCGTGTCATTTACAGAAAGATACGCAGTTTCCTCTATAGGAGTTAAAATATCCTCTACAACGACAATTTCTTTTTTTATCAGTTGGTCATAGATTGCACGGTTGATCATTGTAGCAACGGTGAACGTGTCATAGCTTGTGGAAATGATCGGAAGCTTTAATTCATCAGCTAGTTTTTTAACTTCATCATCTGTGTCAAAACCACCTGTAATTAGCACCGCTGCTCCTGCCTCAATCGCAAGCTTATGAGCATTGGTTCGGTTTCCGACAATCAAAAGATTCCCCGCCCCTGTGTACTTCATCATTGCTTCAAGCTTCATTGCTCCAATAACAAATTTATTCAAGGTTTTAAATAGGCCTTCACGTCCACCAAGAACGGTCCCATCCACAATATTAACAACCTCTGCAAAGGTCAGCTTTTCTATATTTTCTTTGTTCTTCTTTTCGATTCTAATCGTACCTACCCGCTCTATGGAGCTTACAAAGCCTTTATTTTCGGCTTCTTTAATAGCACGATAGGCTGTGCCTTCGCTTACATTTAATTCCTTAGCAATCTGTCTAACAGAAATTTTGTAGCCAACCTCAAGATCATTTATGTATTGCAGAATTTGTTCATGCTTTGTAGCCAAATCATTCACCCTTCACCTTTCAATTAAGAACAATCACTATTAGCTCTTATTATAAAGGTGAAAGTCATTACGTTCAATGTTGTGAAAGATATCGACGTTCTTTTGATGAAGTTTTAAGCCTTCTGAAACCAAGCTTTCTTTGCTTCTTTTGTTTCTTAGCTGCATATAAAAAGCCTGCTAAGTTTCCGCCTATTACTAATAATGCGAGTCCAAACCAAGCAGCCGCAAAAATGCCATCTATGCCTGAAAAATGAACCGTTAATCTCGGAACTGCATAGTACATTAACACTCCACAAATTAATAGACAAAGCAGTAAACGATTTTTCATGTTTATCCCCCCAAAGCTTGTTTCATTCATATGTATGCTAAAAAACAAAAAAAAGAAGCAAATGCGTTAACATTTGCTTCTAGATTTATTATGAGTATTCTAAGAATCTACCTGAGAATTTCCTTATAGTTCAATTACTTCTCCAGGCTGTAAAACTTGACCCACTCCAGCATCTAGTTGTTCTACATAGGCAGCTGGGTTTTGTTCAATAACTGGAAATGTATTGTAATGAATAGGTACAACTTTCTTTGCTTGTAACCATTTAGCTGCAAGGACCGCATCCTCAGGTCCCATTGTAAAATTATCCCCAATCGGTAGGAATGCTAGATCAATATTCGCTAGCTCACCAATCAGTTTCATATCAGAAAATAACGCAGTATCTCCTGCATGGTAAATGGTCTTTCCATCCACCGTTAATAAGATTCCACTAGGCATTCCTGTATAATACACTTGCCCATCCTCTTCATAAGCAGAACCGTGAAAGGCTTGCGTTAATTTAACTCTACCAAAATCAAACTGATACGCACCACCTATATGCATGGGATGTACACGAAGGCCTCGTTTCCCTAATAGGCCTGCTAGCTCATTGGGTGCAATAACTAATGAATCATTTCGTTTGGCAATAGAAATCGTATCTCCAACATGATCGTTATGACCGTGCGTTAAAAGAATAACATCTGCTTTTACTTCATCAGCCTTTAGATCCGTTAATCCATTTCCGTTAATAAACGGATCAAACAAGATTGTCTTACCATTGGTTTCAACCTTCACTACTGAATGTCCATGATAGGATACTCTCATCTAAAACATCTCCTTCATATATAGCAATAATTAATAATGACGCCAAGCTTTCTCGTATTTTTCAATAATGTGAGGATCTATAAGTGAATTAACCTCAAGCTCAACAGGATTGCCATTTTCATCTTGAAAATCCCCATCTTCATCCTTACCAAAATGAAGAGATGCTAACAGTGTTTCCTCTGTTAAATATCTCGTTTCTACATTCAAACTAGCCTGTTCTAAATCAAATGGCTCTCTTTTAGCGAGAACAAATCCCCAGCCCCCAAAGCTTGGAATGTCTAAATGTAAGTTTTTTGTATGTAAGCCAGTCGCCTTAACAGTATGATCAATTGTCCAGTACACTTCCGGTGCAAATACTGGGCTTGTTGCTTGTATCATTAGTGCCCCACCCGGGTGCAAATGGTTTCTAAGCATTGAATAGAACTCAAGTGTATAAAGCTTATTAAGAGATTCATTATTAGGATCCGGTAAATCTACAATGATTGCATCATAAAACACGTTGGTATGCTCCATAAATTCAAAGGCATCCTCGTTAAAAACTGTCACCTTTTGATTAGAAAAGGCATTCTGATTTAACTCAACCAAGTCTCTATTCTCTTTTGCCAATTGAATAACAGCTGGATCTAAGTCTACGATAGTAATCGTATCAACGGAATCATACTTTAACAATTCTCTAATCGCAAGTCCATCTCCGCCACCTAATACTAGGATATGCTGCTTATTAGCGGCAGCCATCATAGCCGGATGAATGAGCATTTCATGATATCGATATTCATCGCTCGAACTAAATTGTAACTGTCCATTTAAAAAGAGTCTTAGATCTCCTTGCTCCTTTGTTAAAATAATTCGCTGATAGTTTGTCTCTTCTGCATACACAATTGGATCGCGGTACATTTTTTGTTCAAAGGAAAAAGCAGCTTCTTCACCAAAAAATAAACCACCGACCAACGATAGCATAATGATAAATCCTGCTACTGCGTGTAGGATATGACCTTTGATTTCTTTTCGGAAATAAAATAACACCCAAAGAGCTACTGCCACATTAATAAGGGCCACAAAAAACGCAGTCTTTACCATTCCAAGCTGTGGTCGCAAAAGGTATACAAAAAGGAGACCCCCAATTAGGCCCCCGGCATAATCAGAAAAAAGAACACGAGCTGTGCTTTTATTTAAAGCAACGCCAATTTCGTTTGCTTTTCTTATTAAAATTGGAAGCTCTACACCAGTTAACGTACCAACTAAAAGTGTAATGCTATATAGGAAGAGGGCATCCGTTCCACTACTAAGGTAAGCATTAATACCAAATAATAAAAAGGCTGAAAATCCACCAACAAGTGCGATACTATATTCGATCCATACAAAGGATAAGATAAGTTTTTTGGTAATGTACTCACTAATGGACGCCCCAATACCCATCCCGGTTAGAAATAAGGAGATCGTAAGCGTATACTGCTTTACTCCATCACCTAATATGTAGGAGCCAATTGCCCCGAACAACACTTCAAATATGATTCCGCAAATAGATACAATTCCAGAGGCCCAATAAATCGCTTTGCTTTTTCGTATATCACTAGACTCCATGGTATTCACCCTAACCTGCACTTATTACGTAATTGAGGCACCTATTACAAAAGCAAGCCCAACAGATACGCAGAATGTTACAATCCCCACCGCAATATTACCTTTATGAAGTTCCTGTTCTACAGAAAATTTACGAGTCAGTAATTCAAACAATAGATACGCAACCATTTGAAGAACAATCCCAAAAATACCCCAAATTAATGTATCCGTTAGTCTTACACTATGATAGACAGAAAACGAGAGAATCACACAAATTCCAATGATCTTTCCTCCTATTGAAAGAGCTACCGCATGATTTCCCCTCTTGATTTCATCCCAATCTTTATATTGTCTAGTCAGTGCTTCAAACGCAACCAACCCAACTCCAACTATAATGATCGCCAAAATAAAATACATAAATGTTAAAACAAATGGTCCCATTTTCAAACTCCTCTCATATTGTTATTTTCCGGTTCCCGGTCCTCCACCTCTTACTGAAGACGAGCCTCCACGTAAAGAAGGTTGCCCGATTGGCCCTTTATAACCAGGTCCTGTACCACCATAGCTGCCATAACAGCCACCAATTGAGTTCTGACATCTCTTCTGTTGTTTGTTTTTCCAATCATCCACATCCAACAGATCATCCAGTAACCACCATACTAATAAGCCATTAAAGAAATTGGGCTGATAGTTATCTCGGACAAATCCGTAATTGGCAATCTCGACTAAGGTAGTTTCAGTATTATCAGGATCACGTGTTAGGGTAACAAAATACTGGTCATACACGATCACCTGCTTTTGATCCTTTACCTCTGAGACCTCAATGGGTTGGCTAACAACATGATCTTGAATATGGCTAGAAACTAGTTCAATAGACTGTCCTTCCACGGCAAACACTCTTGAAACATCCTGTTGATTTGTACCACTTTTAACAACATCCATTAATGGATAAGTTGCTTCTGCAAGATCCAGTGGATCATGAAACATTCCTTTTTCAAGGCTTCCACTTGTAATAGACTCTGATAATGGCATCCCTCTATCAACTCCGCAAGCTGAAAGCAACGAGAAGATGATTATGATAAAACCAATCCGTAGCATATAGATCACCCCCTATATGAGTATTAAATAACTTGGAAGAAATTCCTTCTATTTTTCAAAAATCTAGTAATATAATAGTGACATTATCTGTTTACATCCAAAAAAAATAGGAAGCGCCTTTAGAAAACTAAGGCGCTATAATTCAACCTATTCTTTACCAAGCTGTTTCTTTAGTGCAGATAATTCATCATCCACCCCGTTTTTATCCAAGGCTGCAAACTCATCATCCAAGCTCCTGCTTTTTGTTGATAAATCCTCACTTGTCTCGGCTTCAGCTTCATATCTCATCACTTTTTCTTCCATTCTTTCAAAGCCTTTGCGAGAATCATCTCCACCAATACCAGACATTACACGATTCATTTTCGTTCTAGTTTTAACAGATTCAGCACGAGCTTTTAAGGTATCCTTCTTAAGCTTCATTTCATGATATTCCCGCTTCATTTCATCTAGCTTTTCACGTAGAACATCGGCATCACTCTTCGCCCGCGTATAAGATTCCATAAAAGTTTCAGCCTGCTTGCTCTGTGACTTTTTATCTTCCAGTGCTCTTCTGGCTAAATCTTCATTCCCCGCCTCTAACGCCTTAACTGCTTGTTCTTGACGTTTGTTGACTAGTGCCTCAGCATCATCTGCCTTCTTTTTAAGCATTTTCTCATTGGCGATCTGCTTTGCTACTGCTGCCTCTGCCTCTCTTATATCAGCTTCCATATCACGCATAAATTGATCAAGCATTTTCACTGGATCTTCTGCTTTATCTAACATCGCATTTAATTCAGAATTAACAACAGTACCCATTCTCTTAAAAAATTGAAACATATTATTTCCTCCTCTAGTTAGATGCAATAATCTTTAATTCATATTCCTCAATACTATATCCTTTGCTAACTTCTACCTCACCACCCCAAATTTCCACAGACAGAAAGGCTTCCTCTTCTTCGTCACAAAAGCCAAAGTACTTACATGTTGCTCCATTTACATTTTGGCCTCTACCTATTCCAGATACTTGGGCTACCCCATGTTCATCTAAGTAGTACGTGGTTCCTTCAAAGGTGATTTCTTTTGGTATTGGTTCAGTGAGCTTTAATTTACATTTCTCATATATACCAAGTTCTAACTCATCATCCATTTCAACACTCAACCAAATCACACGGTCTGATGATTGAAGCTGATATGCATGCCACGTAAAGCCATGATCAGAATAGCTTAGTTTTCCGACAACCTGATAATCCTCTAATTCGTACGTAACAATATCCTTCATTTGTAAATTAAAGACAGTTCGTTCCTCAACAACTGGGCGTTCTTCTTTCTTTGCAAACAATTTACGAAAAAAACTCACGACTCCACCTCAATTTTCCTCTTTTGGTTACGTCTCTCAGTAATACGAATCACTTCATAAATAGTTTCATGATTTTGTTAAATATTATAATTAAAGTTTACACTTTTTCCAAACATTGTTAAAGTTAATGTACAAAACAGCTTATAAAGGAAGTGTCATAATTAATGAAACAAAGACTTGAACAATTAGTAAATTGGATGAAATCTGAAGAAGTTCCCGTTAGCATGATTACTTCAAAGGCTAATGTATTCTATTTGAGTAAGTTTTATACAGATCCACACGAACGCTTAGTAGCCTTATTTGTATTTGCTGATCATGAACCTTTCCTTATCGCACCAAATATGGAAAAAGAGCAGGTAAAGGCTGCTGGCTGGGAATACGAAATTATCGGATATTCCGACACGGACAATCCATGGGCACTTGTAAAGGAAGCAGTTGAAAAAAGAACACAGGATCTTTCAAAGCTAGCACTAGAAAAAGAGCATGTAATATATGAACGTGTAGAAAAAATAAACGAAGCCTTCAAATCCCCGAAGCTTGTGTCAGTAGAGGATAAGTTAAACGAACTTCGCCTCATTAAGGACGAGCAGGAAATTGCACTATTAAGAGAAGCTGGAAAGCTTGCTGATTATGGGGTAGAAGTTGGAGTTCATGCAATCAAAGAAGGTAAAACCGAACTAGAAATCCTTGCAACAATTGAGTATGAGTTAAAGAAAAAAGGAATTCTTGAAATGTCCTTTTCTACAATGGTGTTAACTGGAGAAAAGACAGCTGCGCCACACGGTAAACCAGGTTTAACGATGCTCCGAAGAGGAGATCTCATTTTATTTGACCTTGGAGTAGTCTATAAAGGGTATTGCTCTGACATCACTCGTACAGTTGCGCTTGGGGAAATCAACGACCAACAGCGAGAAATTTATGAGACTGTTTTACGAGCAGAAGTTGCTGCCTTGAGTATTTGTAAGCCTGGCGAACAAATTGGAAACATTGATAAAACAGCAAGAAGTATCATTACAACCAAAGGATATGGTGACTATTTCACCCATCGTATTGGACATGGTCTAGGAATTAATGTCCATGAGTACCCATCGATGACTCATACAAATACAAGGTCCCTAAAGCCTGGTATGACATTTACTATTGAACCTGGAATCTACTTACCAGGGGTCGGCGGAGTCCGAATTGAAGATGATGTTCTCATTACTGAAAATGGTTATGAAACGTTTACTTCTTATCCGAAGGATCTGCAAATCTTATAGTTCATAGCTTGGGTTTAACTGGCGATTGATGATCGCCAGTTTTTTTATTGAAGGATTATGAAGGGGTTACTAGCATGGGTTTTTTCCAATATTTGTCGTTTCATTGATAAAATTCGAAAAGTGTTAGATAAATTGGAGATTTCGTTGAAAAATCGAAAAAATTGTTATATAACTTGAGAATTTCGTTGATATATCCAAAACTATCACTGATCACACTCTTTTTAGAGCACTAACGCCCCCCAATAAGCCTTACTACATAATAAAAAAGGACCTTCTACAATGAACTTCCTCCTAATCGTTATAACAATGGAGTCGTTCATATATAAAAGATCCTTTACTAACTCTTATAAGTACATTAAGGTCTCACGTGCATCTGCATACTGTAACTCATGAGATTCAGCAACTGCCTTATATGTAACAAAACCGTTTAAAGTGTTAATTCCTTTTAATAATGCTTCGTTTTCTAGGCATGCCTGCTTGTACCCTTTGTTTGCAATCTGTACAGCATAGGGAACAGTTACATTTGTAAGTGCCATTGTAGACGTACGAGGAACCGCACCTGGCATATTAGCTACCGCATAATGTAATACTCCATGCTTTTCATAGGTAGGGGCATCATGTGTTGTAATACGATCTGTTGTTTCGAAAATACCACCTTGGTCGATTGCAATATCAACTACAACAGAACCTGGTCTCATCGTTTTAATCATTTCCTCAGATACAAGCTTTGGAGCCTTAGCACCTGGAATTAAAACTGCTCCAATTACTAAATCAGAACTCGCAATCTCTTCTGCAAGGTTTAATGGATTAGACATTAATGTTGTGACATCCGTCCCAAAAATATCATCAAGCTGACGTAAACGATCAGGATTAACATCTAGTATTGATACATGCGCACCTAGACCGATTGCTACCTTAGCAGCATTTGTTCCTGCTACGCCGCCTCCAATAACTGTTACTTTGCCTCGGTGAACTCCTGGAACTCCCCCAAGTAATATTCCCATTCCGCCCTTTGGCTTCTCTAAGAACTGAGCACCAATTTGTGAAGACATTCTTCCTGCAACTTCACTCATTGGAGTTAGTAATGGAAGTGATCCATTTGGTAATTGGACAGTTTCATATGCAATTCCAACTACTTTATTATCGATTAAAGCCTTTGTTAATTCTGGCTCAGGTGCTAAATGTAAGTATGTAAATAAGATTAAGCCTTCTCTGAAGTGACGGTATTCACTTGGAAGTGGTTCTTTTACCTTCATCACCATTTCCATCGACCATGCTTCTTCAGCAGAATCAACGATTTTTGCGCCAGCTTCTATGTACTGTTCGTTTGTAAATCCTGAACCGATTCCTGCATGGTCCTCAATGAACACATCATGTCCAAATTTAACAAGGTTTACAACCCCAGCAGGTGTCATAGCAACACGATTCTCATTGTTTTTGATCTCTTTTGGTACCCCAATACGCATTTAACATTCCTCCTACTAAAATAACGCTTACACAAACCGTATTAACTATAACATCAAACGATAATTTGTGGAATAAAAATTCTACTTTTCCTTTTCCCAATGCCACGTATAGAGCTTTTCATCTTGATCGATCCATCTCACAACAAAATGGTCCATCTCTGTATAACCTTGTTTTACTAACGTAGCTTTTATTTCCTGAACATCAGTTTTTGCTGATATTCCTAACTGATGATACAAATTGGCAACCTTCTGTTCTGCCTCTTTTCCTTTTATAACAGTAGATCCCTTTTCCCATTCATAATGGGAAGGATTCTCGAATTCATATTCTACCTCTTCACCATTTTGAGAAATGGTCACTTTAAATAATTGACTATTCGTGTAGTCAGCAGCCAAAGCTTGTGATCCAGTTAGTGGAAGCTGCAATAGAACAAATACAAAAATCAATAATATTCTCATAGAATCACCTCATTACTAGGATGATTAAAAAATGGAGAATATATTCAGTCAATATAGAAAAATATGGATTGTCCTATTAACGATAGCGGTTGATTACATCTACCCCACCTGTTATTTCAATAATGGAACCTGTCATCATATCTGAATTTTCATCACATAAGAACTCAATCATTCTGGCGATATCTTCACCCGTACCTGATCTTCCAATTGGTGCATTGTTTCCTGAATGGTTTCTTGCATACTCAATGGATGCTTCCTTCATTTCACCTAAAATATCACCTGGACAAACCATGTTAGCCGTTATTCCATGTTCCGCCTCTTCGAACGCAATCGTTTTTGTTAAAGATACAAGACCAACCTTTGCGGCGCTAAAAGCTGATCGATAAATCCAGCCTGGTGCAGTATCCGCTCCCTGAAAGCCGTAGGTAATGATTCGGCCGAACTTATTTTCTCTCATCGTTGGAACAATTAGTTTTAGGAGATGGAAAACAGAACTTAGGTTTCCTTCAATCATTTCGTACCATTCTTCATTACTATAATCAATCAACTTTTTCCGTTCAAATATATAAGGCCCCGCATTATTTATTAGGATATCAATAGGTCCAACAGTTTCGGTCGCCTCATGAACCATCCTCTTAATATCCTCTTCCTTTGTGATATCCCCTTGTATAAACAAAAGTTGATTAGAATAGGGTTGTAAAAGCTCAGTTAATGTTTCAACTGCTTTGTGATCTTGACGGTAATTGACTGTAACAGAATAGCCTTTTTTAACAAGTGTCTCAGTGACTTTACGACCGATGCCCTTGGAACCAGCCGTTATAAAAACATGCTTTGGCATTTAAGATCTCCTCCATAACTTTTTCATCAATCTTTTCCTTATATAATGTAAAATAGCAGTAGGTCACCGCAAAGGAGAAACAACATATGAGTACTGCAGCTACTAAAAAGAAACAAGAACTAATTGAACGGTTTGGTCTAGATCCCGTTCCAAAAGAACTTCGAACTTCAAAATGGATTGACTATACATTTATTCAAATTGCTTTTTCAGTTAATGCTGGTAATTTCTTAGTCCCTGCAATGGCTGTAATAGAGGGAGGACTATCATTTCAATATGCAGTCCTTAGCACAATACTAGGTGCATCTCTTGCATTTTTCTTTGTTGCATGGCTAAGTCTGCCTGGAGCCACACACGGTATACCGTCCCAATTCGCCATTCGATCAATTATTGGGATAAAGGGTGCACGCTTTGCTGCTTCTCCCATTAGGACCATCACTTCTCTATACTGGTTTGCCGTCCAAACTATAGGCGGGTCTTTTGTAATAAGTGAGCTGTCTTATCGTTTATTTTCCATTGAGATTCCTTTTCTACTAATCTCTATCTCCTTAGCAGCCATCATGACTTTATTAGCGTTAATTGGGTTTGATGCCATTAAAAAGGCAACTAAATTTTTCATCCCCATACTATTTATTGGTCAAGGAATCATTTTATACCTTTACATTACTACAGATACAATTGAAAAAACATTTTTTAGCATCGTGGCAGAACCACAAGCTTTTTCATCTTTAAACTTCTTATTCTTTGCAAGCCTTGCATTTATACAATATATTTCAGGAGTAAGCTCTTCTGCAGACATTGCAAGATATGCTAAATCGGAGCGTCACTCCTTTTATGGATTATTAGGCGGTAATATCATAGGGTTTTCTATGGCTGCCCTCTTGGCTGCGTATTCAGCTAGTGCGTTTAATCATATTAATCCGTTTGTTTCTGCCACTCAACTAACAGATTCCTATTTATTGATATCCTTAATAACCATTTCAGCTTTATTTTCAATGGTATCGATCAATATGAGTAATGCGTATACCGGTGCTTTTAGCTTACTAAACAGTATCCCAAATCTTGGTCGTGTTAGAAGCGCATTGGTTTTTGGGGGAATTGCCATTATTATGAGTTGCTTCCCTACAGTGGTTACAGAGGCCAAACAGTTCATCTCACTGCTAGGCGGTTTTGTTATTCCTTTATCTGCAGTTATTGTTACAGACTTTATTCTTTTTAAGAAAAATCAAATTAGTATAAAAGATTTGGAGAGAATTATAAATCCACCTCTTTTCCAATTTAATTATTCGGCATTTACGACCATCCTTATTGGTATGATTAGCTATTTCATTATTTCCGATCACTACTCACCAGGTTTTTGTGCATTTGCCATAAGTGTGATTGTATACTTCGGTTGTGAAAGATGGCGGTTATGGAGAAAGAAGGAAAAACCTGAGCAGCAGCAGAAAGAGCAAAAGCAAGAATTATCATTATAACGAAGGAAGGCATCGCTATTACAGCTGATGCCTTCCAATGACTATTCTCGTTTTTCATGCTGAGGGTCATTTTCCTGCGTTACAGTATAATCGTAACCACTCTGATAGGAATCTGTTAGCTGCTCTAAGATTTCCTTTTCTCCTACCTCATCATAATAAAACTGAAATGAAGAATCCTGCTGATCTTTCTTGATCATACAATCACCTCTTTTCTTGTTTATTGTTTAACGATGGGTGATTTCATATTCTCTTGATAAAAAAATGGGTGAGGTTAGAAACAAAATAAAAAATTGTGTACAATGAAGGTATAGATTGTTGGGGGAATGTGTGATGGATAACTTTTTTTCGTTTAATGAGCGTCTTGGAATTTCAATTCCTGATCTTCAAAAATCATGGGATGTTTATACTCATGAAGAACAGCAGGAAATCTTGGTAACATGGGAAAAGATTCGGGGGCGTATTCCAGACCGAATTGCAGAACTAGAAAATGAAATTAATCATAAACAATCAGAACTTGATAACGAAGGTGATTTTCCCAGGTCTTGTAGACTTAACTCTGAAATCTCAGACTTAGCCTCCATCATTAATGATCTATGGCTATGGTATCGAACCAATCAAGATGTTTCAACGAAAGTTCATATGTAAACGCAACAAAAGCATCGTCCAACATTAGACGATGCTTCTTTTCTACTTCCTTATCTCTCTTAACACATGGGGTAGCTCTGGAATAATCAACTTTTCCATAGCTAACTTCACCGCTCCGGTTGAACCTGGCATAGAGAAAACAGCAGTTGTACCGGTAACACCTGCAATAGCTCTAGACATAATAGCAGCAGACCCGATATCCTCCGTATAACTTAGCATTCTAAACAATTCACCAAATCCAACAATCTCTTTTTCAATAAGTTCTTGGACGGTCTCAATGGTAATATCTCGCTTAGAAATACCAGTTCCTCCATTTGTAAGAACTACATCAATGTCTGGATCTTCAAATCCATTTAAGATCTCACTCTCAATTTCGGATGGTTCGTCCTTAACAATTACATAGTTTGTTACTTTATGATTGGCTCGTTCTAAGTAATCAATGATTGCTTTCCCGCTTTTATCTGTTTCTTTCGTTCTCGTATCACTAACAGTTATAATCTTACAGCTAACACTTTTCGGAGCTTCTGCTTTATGCTCTTCTACACTCATAATTTGAGCCTCTCCTTTGTACCATTTTAGAGGTCGGCTAGTCTTGATACATCTCTAGCTATCATAACTTCCTCATTTGTAGGAATGACCATTACCTTTACTGGTGAATGTGGATAACTAATAAAAGCTTCTTCCCCACGGACCTGATTTAAGGTTGGATCCCAGTAAATTCCCATAAATTCTAGTCCATTCATTACCTTTGCCCTAATGACATCACTATTTTCACCAATGCCAGCTGTAAAAATAATAGCATCCACACCTGACATCCTTGCTGCATAGGATCCAATATATTTATGAATCCTGCCTGCAAAAACTTCTAGTGCTAATTCAGCACGCTCATTACCCTCTGAAGCAGACTTTTCAATATCTCTTAAATCACTTGAGAATCCCGATACGCCCAAAATCCCACTTTTGTTATTTAAGATTTGAAGAACTTCATCTGCAGTTTTACCCGTTTTTTCCATAATAAACGGAATTAACGCTGGATCAATATTCCCAGAACGAGTTCCCATTGCCACACCAGCTAAAGGAGTAAACCCCATAGATGTATCAATGGATTTTCCACCTTCAATTGCTGCTATACTTGCACCGTTTCCTAGATGACATGAAATTAACCGTAGCTGTTCAATAGGTCTTCCTAAGAGCTCTGCTGCTCTCCCTGAAACGTACTTATGTGACGTACCGTGAAAGCCATATTTACGAATCCCAAATTTCTCGTAATACTCATAAGGAAGGCTATAGAGAAATGATTTTTCAGGCATGCTCTGATGAAACGCCGTGTCAAATACAGCAACTGCAGGTACATTCGGTAACACTTCGTTAAAGGCCCTAATCCCTACTACATTGGCTGGATTATGGAGAGGAGCAAGCTCTGCTAGCTCTTCAATTTCTTGAATCACAGATTCTGTTAGGATCACACTATCAGTAAATTTCTCACCGCCATGCACTACCCTGTGTCCAATCCCATCGATTTCATTTAAACTTTCAATAATATGAAGCTTGGTAAGCTTTGACAGAAGTAGCTTTACCGCTACAGAATGGTCCGGCAAATCCGTCATTTCTTTTATTTTTTCTCCATTGGCTACAATTGTAAATACAGATTGATCTAATCCAATTCTTTCAACAAGCCCTTTCGTTACTACCTTCTCACTAGGCATATCAAACAGCTGGAATTTTAAGGATGAACTTCCAGCATTAATGGCAATAATCTTTGACATATGTAACAGCTCCTTCTTGCTCTTTCCACACACTGAAGGGAGTCATAGTAAACCTGACTCCAATTCAATACTTATATGTTCTTCTATGTTACGTTCTTTTAAACGCCCAAAAAGGAGTTTTCCTTTCTATCATCCTAAACTTGTCCTTCGAATTCAGTTGCAAACCACTGATCAATTCGTTGAATCATGCCTTCCATTGCTTGTTTGTTAGAAAATGTCGGAAGTTCTGCAAGTAAAGCTTGCTTAGGTAGTTTTACATCCGGCCCCTTTTTCTGTAGGATAAAAATACTCTTGGCGTGCTCCTTCTTCTTAAACATAGTTGTTGGTAACTGAAGTAGTCCTTGGATTACACCATGCTCTTTTATAAAATCATGTAATGCTTTCGCTTGGTCCCCTTCAAACATGGAATTAGGCACAAGAAATATAAGGTTTCCGCCGGGCTTTGTATATCTAAAACTCTGTTCGATAAATAAATGGTGTGCTAATGAGTGACCACTGTTGGATTTCAACTGAAACTTTTGGGAATTAATATCGTCTGGATAGTAACCTACTGGTAGGTCACAAACCACTAAATCCACAGGATCAATAAACAGGTCAGCTAAAGCATCCTGATTAAAGAATTCAATTTGATGCTCTTGTAGATTAGCATTACTTAACGCAAGTTTTACTAATAGATCATCAACTTCAATCCCAAAACCTGTTACTTCTTTTCCAGGTAAATGATTAAATAAAGCTGTTAAGAGGTTGGCTGTGCCTACAGCTGGATCTAAAATAGATAGAACCTTCTTGCCAGATGTCATTTTGGAAACTAAGTAACTAACAAACAGACTTACTGCGTCTGGGGTCATTTGATGGTGTGCTTGTGTCGCTTCCTTCATTCCCTTCAATATAGCTAATTGATAGCCCTTACGAAGCTCTTCCTTTGACATATGAGCGAGGTCAAAAGACTCATATTCTTTCTTAAGTCGCTTTGACAAAACTTCATTATGTAAGATTTCCTCTTGTAAAATAACCCCTTCAAACAGGTTAACACCAGTTAGATAAACGGCTTCTAAATAAGAAACTTCTAATTCCTCCTGTATTAAGCTGGCTGTTTGGTCCACCTTCGTAAACCAACTTTCCATTGTCGTCATTGTCACAATCTGTTCCTCCTCATTTTCCCATATGTTTTTTATATGATTGAAAAACGCCTCGAACTTTCGAGGCGTTGGAAAATTTCATGTATGTAAAATCTATTATTTCACTGCCTTAGCTGCTTCAATTGCTTCATCATAATTTGGGTGGGTTGTTCCTTCACTAACATACTCAACGTACGTAATTATATCATTGCTGTCAACAACAAAAATGGCTCTTGCTAATAATCGTAGCTCTTTCATATGTACACCATATGCCTCTGCAAAAGAAAAATCACGATGATCTGATAGCGTCTGAACATTATCAATTCCATTTGCTCCGCACCAACGTTTTTGCGCAAATGGCAAATCAGCACTAATTGTTAGAACTTTTACATTGTCTAAACCTGAGGCTTCTTCGTTAAAACGACGTGTTTGTGCATCACACACACCTGTATCAAGGGATGGAACGACACTGATTAATCTTACTGAACCTTTAGAGTCAGAAAGAGAAACAGGAGTTAGATCATTTGCTAAAACAGTAAAATCAGGAGCCTGATCACCAATTTTTACTTCGTTACCTAACAGTGTTATTGGATTGCCTTTAAACGTAATAGACGCCATTATAATTCCTCCCAAACTTTGATATAAGATTCATTCCCATTCTACCTACATCATCATGCTATTGCAAATAAATTGCTGCCTGAGTTTTTATAGATATTTCAAAAACGCTGAAGCTATTAACACCATAAACTAGAAGACACAATGCATTAAATAAAAAAAGTTAACCTAAACGGTTAACCTTTTGTTAGAAGTCCAAGGTTTGTTTTTGTTGATTTTGGCCTTGTCCGTTGTTTTGATTTTGATTTTGATTTTGTCCGCTTTGTTGATTATTGTTGTTGTTATTTTTACTAAACATCTGTTGAATCTTTTCAACTGCTTGTGGTGCTGCTTCAAGGATCTTTTCATATAGATGTGTACTTTCATCAAGGTGAAGCATTTTAACACCAGATGCATTAACAATTAGAAACGCGATTGGTGTTATCGACACACCGCCACCGCTACCTCCACCAAACGGAAGCTTCGGAGCAGACTCTTGTCCTTCTTTCTTTGAACCACTATCTATCTGAAACTCACTTCCACCAGCTGCGAAACCAAACCCAACCTTGGATACCGTTAGGATGACACTCCCATCAGGTGTTTCAACTGGATCTCCAATAATGGTGTTTACATCAATCATTTGTTTTAAACTTTGCATTGCAGTTGTCATTAAGCCTTGAATAGGATGCTCAGCCATATATAGATTCCTCCCATTTATTAAATTGATTTTTCACTGTTCTTTGATTTGAGAAACGAAGGTCCACCCGCAAAAGAGGGAAGCCCTCCCTTCCAGTATTTCACGATTCTCAATCCTGCTAAAATAGCATTCCCGATTCTAAATGAAAGCATACATGATAGTTTCGTATGTGAAAAAGTTTGCTGGAAAAATGGCGTTATTGTTACAGTAGGAGAAGTTTTTAATATCATATATTGACTTAAAACCCCGATAATACTGCCTTTTATCGTCCAGCCTGCTCCCACTAACATCCCAGTCAAAGCTGCATCACCTAAACCCAGATTAGAATGCCACTCTAGTTTATGAACAGTGACTTTCTTTAGAAAGGCTCTAACAATTTTATGTAAACCAACTACATGTTCAATGATCTCTTTGATGTTCTTAAAACCATTTACCAGCTCATTTGAAGTTACATCTTTTGGTTTTTCTTGCGGTTGCCCAGTTGGACTCCCGGTCTGTATCTCTTGCTCAAATACCACGCTATTTGAATCTTTATCAACCTTTATTAATGGTACTTTAATGGTAAATCTAAAAAACCACAAGCGGAGCATGATAGAAAGCTGATCATTATCCTGTGCATGTACATAATCAATTTTTATATGAAGTTCCGAAATAAAGATAAAGAATAATAGCATAAGGATGCCCGAAAGAATAAAGTACCAGATCATTCATATCACCTCACTCGCTTAACAGTATCACCCTTATTTTGAGTAATTAAACCTTTTTTTGGTAAGGTTTTTACTAGTCTTTTGAACAAGGTACTTAACAGAGTGTGGAACAAAAAGTACATGCGCTCCGTTTTTTTACCCAACAAGAATGACCTCGAGTGTTAGCTCGCGTACACTAAATCTCTTAACAATACTTACAGAAAAATAAAAAACCTATCTAAAAATAGATAGGTTGCGAGTTATTTTTCACTATATCGTTCAAGGATTACACTAGTATCAGAAAACAGATCATGTACTCCTTGATTTCTTGGTGTAAAGGCTATAACGATGAATCCCACAAAGAAGATTGTCTTGGAAATAAATTTACCAATTACCTCCCTGAATATCACTGTTGACCAACTTAAGGGTTTAGATTCAATATCTACAACCTTTAAACCAAATACCATTTTCCCTAGTGTTTGTTTAAAGAATTTGGTCATCAACACAAAATAAATATATAGTGTTAACGCAGTAAGGATCGCAATGGGTGTAAACATATTTTCCTTCATAGTGGAGAACTCAAAATAACGAAAGACCGGATAGATTAACAGGTGATTGATGCTAGAAACAATGATTAAGTCAAGCAAATACGCCCAAAATCTAATCCAAAATCCTGCATAATAAATCTTTTTAGACACTGTAACGATTTGATTCGTTTCTTCTAAGGTTTCTTCAGAATTGATTTGAGTATCCATTTTTCATCCTCCTATTCCTGATACAAATACATGGGTCTAGGAGCATTAGGCTGGCTTAGAAGCTTCATAAGACTTGTCATTTCAAGATCACTAGAAACCATCTTTTGAACCCCCATTGTAAGGATAGAGGAGAATCCATAAGCTGATTCGTATTGGATTACACTAACATCTCCAAGGTCATGATCTGTCTTTAGACCTTCAATTGCATCCTCCCAATAGCCAAATTCATCAATTAAATCTAATTCAAGCGCTTGTCTTCCATCATAGATTCGCCCATCAGCAATTTCACGAACTCTGTCCTCGGGAATCTCTCTTCCTTCTGAAATGACCTTGACAAACCCGCTGTACGAATTATTAATCATAGATTGTAATATTTCACGTTCGTCCTCTGTCATATCTCGTGCAGGATTCATAATATCCTTATAAGGACCACTCTTAACTGTTTCTAATTTAACACCGTATTTTTCTGCTAAGCCACTATAATTTAAGCTTTGGAAGATCACACCTAGTGAACCTGTTAGGGTTTCTGGACTTGCATAAATCTTATTTGCTGGAGCGGCTATATAGTACCCGCCTGAAGCCGCCATACTTCCCATAGATATGTATACTGGTTTTTTCGTTTCTTCCTGTATTTCTGTAATCCGATCGTGAATTTCAGCACTCTCTACTACCCCACCGCCTGGTGAGTTGACTCTAATAAGAATACCTTTAATAGAGCGATCCTCGGAAGCTTGATCAAGCATTCTTAAAAATGCACGATGATCATAGCCAGGTGCTTGGAAAATGGATGAGACATCACCAGAATCCATGATAGCTCCATTTACATCGAGTACAACAACCTTATCGAGTGAGTCACCTTCTTCTAAAACCGTCTCTACAAATTCCTCATCGGTCGGAAATAAATCCTCTGAAAATGTGGAAAAATTCCCAAATGCTAACGATGTGGCTACATTCACAATGGCTGAAAATATAAATAACCCCACCGCAATTCCAAGGGCAATCCATCGTTTACTATTCATTAAAACGTCCTCCTAACGACAAACTAACACTAGTTTTCATACGATTCATGATTTTGATACACTATAATCATAATATGGTCATCACTTCTTAGCTAGTAACAAAGTTCATTCTTACATAATATGGAGGTAAAATCTATGAAATTACGTAAAAATCTTTATTTTTTCTATAAAAAAGAACCTGAACTAATCATCCATGTCAAAGAGTTTGAAGAAATCGCAAAGAGTCATGGCTTTAATGTTGTAACCAATGATCAGGAGGCTAACATTATCATTAGTATTGGCGGAGGGGACGGAACCTTTTTACAAGCTGTCCGAAAAACGGGCTTCCGTGATGATTGCCTGTACGCTGGTATTACAACTCATAGTTCATTAAGTTTATATTGTGATTTCTACATTGATGAAAAAGAAAAGATGGTCGAGGCAATGACTACAGAGGGGATAGAGGTGAGACGATACCCTGTCTTATCAGCTTCAATTGATGATACAATCTCTTTTTACTGTCTAAACGAATTATCAATCAGATCAGCTATCATTAAGACATTTGCAATGGATGTGTATATAGATGACCTCCATTTTGAAACGTTTAGAGGAGACGGAATGATTGTTGCTACCCCGACTGGAAGTACGGGCTATAATAAGTCAGTTGGTGGAGCAGTTGTCGATCCTATGCTGCCTTGTTTACAAGTGAGTGAGCTAGCATCCTTAAATAATAACCGTTACCGAACGTTAGGCTCTTCATTTATTTTAAGTGGTAATAGAACGTTACTATTAAAGGTTATCCAAGACGGGAATGATTATCCAATTATTGGAATGGATAATGAAGCCCTAGGAATAAGCCATGTTGAACAAATTGTCATTCAATTAACCGATAAACGAATTAAAACCGTTAAATTAAAAGACAACTCTTACTGGGAAAAGGTAAAGAGAACTTTTTTAGCAGCTGAAGAATAGGTTGAGCTTTTATTTTCTTTATCGTTTAGTATGCAGAAACGCATGGATCAGAGGAAGGATCCATGCGTTTTAAATTTGTGCTTAACTTAATCAACTTCCAATTTAGGCTTTTCCCATTAAAATGCCTTCATTCGATCCTATTAGCTTGAGTGAAAAATCATCTTAAAATGGGCCATTATGGTTAATATTCGTAGGGTTATGTTTCTGAGTGTCATCTTTAATCGATTCAATGCCTTCCTTTACCTTTTTATCACTGAGTGTTTTATATCGGTCAGTTCTTCTATCCATCAAATACCCAAACACCAAAACTGATATTACACCAATTACTACTACAACCCAAAACATTTACTCCCCCCTAGTTGTCCCACGAATTAACTGCGGCACCATGCTTGATTCCTTCACTGCTGATTTCTTCGACCATTTCCATGTTGGACACAATACTACCACTATTTCATATCCACTTATTAATAATTTAGTTTAAAGAAGAGAGCAGCCTATGGCTGCTCACAATTAGCTTAACTGTTTTTCAAGCTGTCGTAGCTCGATTCTTCTAATTTTTCCTGAAGAAGTCTTTGGAAGGTCTTCTATAAACTCTATTCTCCTTGGATACTTATATGGTGCTGTCTGAGCTTTAACATGCTCTTGAAGTTCTCTTATTAATCCCTCTTGATTTTTATCTACATGGTCTTTTAACACGACATAAGCCTTTACAATACTACCTCTTGTATCATCAGGACTCGCAACTACCGCACATTCCTTTACAAGAGGGTGCTTGACTAGTGCATCCTCTACCTCAAAGGGGCCAATTGTATAACCAGAGCTAATGATAATATCATCTGATCTACCCTCAAACCAAAAATAACCATCCTCATCTAGCCTAGCTTGATCTCCTGTTAAATAATACTCACCTCTGAACTGTTTGGCAGTTCTTTCCGGATCTTTATAGTATTTTTTAAATAGGGCGGGAGTTTCAATATGTACGGCAATATCACCTGTTTCTCCAGGTAAAACTGGTTTTCCATCTTCATTAATTATTGCCACTGTATTTCCTGGTGTGGGCTTACCCATTGAACCTGGCTTCAATTCCATTCCCTTTAATACACCCACTAAGAGTGTATTCTCTGTCTGCCCATACCCATCTCTTACGTCCACTTTAAAGTATTTTCTAAATGTATCAATTACTTCTCTATTTAAAGGTTCGCCAGCAGATACCGCACTATGAAGATGTGGCAGCGTATACCGATCAAGGCCGTCAACCTTTGCCATAAGTCTATATTCGGTCGGTGTGCAACATAAGACATTTACTGAATATTTACCAAGCAGCTCTAAGTATCTTTCTGGATCAAATTTGCCATTATAGATGAATCCTGTTGCCCCAGAGCCTAGAGTAGCCAAAAATGGACTCCAAACCCACTTCTGCCATCCCGGTCCCGCTGTCGCCCATACAACGTCACCATCATGAATATCAAGCCAATTAGATGCTGATGTTCTTAGGTGTGCAAATCCCCAACCATGAGTATGTACAACACCTTTTGGATTTCCTGTTGTACCAGAGGTATAGGAAAGAAAAGCCATATCTTCACTTTTTGTTAACGCTGTTTCTAACTGCTTATTATGCTGATTGGCAAGATCTTCTAAATCTAGCCAATTGTCTACTCTTTCTCCAACAGTAAATAAGGAGATGTTCGTCGTATCGATTTCAGTAAATTGCTCTGTAAACTCATGATAGCAAATAACAGCTTTTACTTCTCCGTGATGTAGTCTGTATTCAATATCTTTCTTTCGAAGCATTTCTGAGCCTGGTATCACGATCATCCCGCTCTTTAAAGCAGCTAGATATATTTCATAAGCCTCAATTAATCTAGGTACAATGACCAAAATAGAATCTCCCTTTTGGAGTCCATGATTTAATAAAGCGTTTCCAAATTGGTTTGCCCGTTCCATTAGCTCAAGGTATGTAACTTCTTGTGTAAGACCATCTTGATTCTCCCATTTTAATGCAACCCTTTGAGGATCACAGGAAAATTTTTCTACTTCTGCTGTAATATTGTAAGTTTCAGGTGCTAATAGCTGTTCTCGATTCATCAAACCCCTCCTTTGACTATAATGTAATTATATCAAATTTTGGGATTATTTAGAATAAAACAATAGTAGGATATAGAATTAGAAGAGTAGTTGCGAAGTTTCAATTTATTAAAATAAAATTTAATACAAAAATAAAAGGGCGGGAAAAACCCGCCCTGTAGCCATTTCTATTTAGTTAAAATTATTGACGGAATCCACCACCAAGTTGTTGTTCAGCCATAGATACTAAACGCTTAGTGATTTCTCCTCCAACAGAACCGTTAGCACGAGAAGTTGTATCAGCTCCAAGGTTTACACCAAACTCGTTAGCAATCTCATACTTCATTTGGTCAAGAGCTTGTTGAACTCCAGGTACTAGAAGTTGGTTTGAGTTATTACTGTTGTTGTTTGCCATGTGTATCACCTCCTTGTGATTATAGAGTGTGATAAATCACATGGTTTCATTCGAAAAGTTTACTGGTAATTATTAGTTATTTAAAATAAATCTTCAAACTTGGAGTCTGATTGGACAGTTTGCTCTGTTATTTCAACTACTTCTGTACGATTAATCGCGTCTTCAATTAATGGTGAAAAGTCATAAAAGCTTTCAAATCGATTAGCTTTTTCACGTTTTGGCTTTGTAGCAGGTGAGGCTGGAGTAAAAATTGTACAACAATCCTCAAAAGGTCGAATTGAAATATCATACGTATTAATTTTTTTCGATAGCTCAATGATTTCAAGCTTATCCATTGTTATAACAGGTCTTATGATAGGAATGTTGGTTACTTCGTTAATTGTATTCATACTAGCAAGGGTTTGACTCGCGACTTGACCTAAGCTTTCCCCTGTTGCAAGAGCAAGGATTTCATTTCTTTCGGCAATTTGCTCTGCAATTCTCAACATCATTCTTCTCATAACCGTCATTGAGTAATTACTTGGGATTTGCTTTTGTATCATAGTTTGAATATCTGTAAATGGAACAAGATGTACTTTAACCTTTTTAGAATATGAAGTCAACTTGCCCGCTAAATCCAACACTTTTTGCTTAGCACGATCATTCGTATAAGGGGGACTGTGGAAATGAATAGCTTCTAGTGCCACCCCTCTTTTCATCGTTAAATAACCAGCAACAGGACTATCAATACCACCCGATAAAAGTAGCAATGCTTTCCCACTTGATCCTACTGGTAAACCTCCTGCCCCTTTACGAGTATAAGAAGAGATATATGTATCACCTTCTCTTACCTCGATTCTGACTTCGATTTCAGGGTTCCGAACATCCACAGTAACATCATCTGTATGATCTAATAGGTGACCACCAATTTCAAAGTTCAGCTGTTGTGTGTCAAGTGGGAACTGCTTATAAGAACGCTTTACATTAACTTTAAAAGTCTTATGTCCTTGTCCCTTTGCTTCGTGAAAGGCATAAAGTGCTCCCGATTTCATCTCTTCAAGATCTGTGGCTGTTCTTAAAGCAAGACTATATGAATGGATACCAAATACAGTCTCCAACTGATCCATAATGGCGAAATGATTTTCTCCATTAAGTTTAATAAACATACGATCTCTCGTTTTTTCTATTCTAATTTTTGGAAAGTCCTTTAATCGATGAAGAACGTTTTCTTTTAATGCATCAATAAATTTTTGGCGATTCTTACTTTTAGTTGTAATTTCACCATAACGAATGAGTATTTGATCATATAACATGTAACTACCTCTTTATCACTTTATTTTGTTTGATAATTGTCTCTATAGCACTACAGAATGCTTGGATCTCCTCCAATGTACTCTGAGTTGATAAGCTAACTCGAATGGCATATTTTGCTACAGAGTTTGGCATGCCCATTTCTAATAGGATTCGACTAGCACTTGTTTGTTTAGATGAACATGCAGACTTTGTTGAGACATAGATTTTGTAATCCTCTAATGCATGAACGACTACTTCCGGTTTTAATCCAGGAATTGAAAAGTTCACAATATGTGGTGAAGCTCCTTCAAGAGGTGTGTTAATCACAAATTCCGGAAATCTATTTAAAAAGCCAGTTAAATGGTTTCTTAGCTTTGTTAAATGCTCCATCTTCTCCTGTTGATTTTCTAGGGTCATTCTTAACGCCTTGGTCATTGCGACAATGCCTGGAACATTCTCGGTTCCGGCACGCAACTGATTTTCTTGTGAGCCGCCTGTAAATAACGGCTCTAGCTTAACACCTTGTCTTACGTATAGCATTCCCGTACCTTTTACGCTGTGGAATTTATGACCAGAGATGGTAAGTAGGTCAATACCACTATCCACTATACTTAATGGGACCTTTCCCATCCCTTGAACATCATCTACATGAAAAAGGATTTTGGGATATTGCTTTAATAGTTCACCAATTTCTTGAATAGGCTGGATCGTTCCAACCTCATTATTGACATGAATCATCGTAACTAATATGGTATCAGGTCTTATTGCATCCTTAACTTGTTGAACCGCCACTGCTCCAGCTTTATTAACAGGTAAGAAAGTAACTTCAAACCCATGTTTCTCTAATTGTTTTAGACCTTCCTGAATGGAAGCATGTTCTACAGCTGTCGTGATAATATGTTTGCCACGATTTTTATATTTTAAGGCGGTACCTTTAATGGCAATATTGTTACCTTCTGTTCCACCTGATGTAAAAATGATTTCACTAGGATGTATGGATAAAAGCTTACTAATAACTTCTCTTGATTGATATAATAAACGCTCAGCTTCACTGCCAAGTGCATGAACTGATGAAGGATTTCCAAAGTAATGGGTAGCAACCTTTACGTAAGCATCAATTACTTCCTCGTAAGGCCTTGTGGTTGCACTATTATCTAAATAAATCATTGATATTCTCCCCTTTTTAAACACCGATGCAAATATATATCTTATCATATTTCTAACATTATCAAAAACTGAACTGTTAACGGTATAGGATCATTACACAGGTAGTTTCTTCCTTCAGTAACCATACGAACATTGTTGAACTCTTTAGAACAAAAGGCGCAAGCGCCCCGTTAAGCCCCGACAAGCAAATGTTCCTAGAAGAAGAAAAGGGGAACTTTCCTTTTCTTCTTCTAGGGTTATTTGACCAAGGAAAAAGTGTTTTTTCTTTTTCCCTCGAGGTAGGATGAAATTGCAAAGATCATCGCAATTTCATCTTGGCTGGGCGCTGGAGCTAGATTTAAATGTACTGTCCCCAGTTATCAACAAATGATTATTTTTAATTTCCTAAACCACAAACAAAAGACTATCCGAGACAGCCTCAGATAGTCTTACATGTTAATTGTTTTCAATTAAATTTTGTACTTTCTTTAAAGCACCTGGTTCTACTCTTTCCAAAGCTGTTGCCGCTTCTTCCAGCGCACGAGGATACTCAAAATTGCGGAATGCTAGCTCTGCCTCTGCAAGCTTTTCAGCCATATGAAGGGACCTACCTCTATATCTATTTCCGTACTGAATGACCTGCTCTACTAAAAATGCCTGTTCAACCATCTCCTCAGTTTTTGAAGACAATAGTTCTACTTTAGCTAGGGCCTGCTCCAATAAAGAAGTTAGTGCCGGAACATGAAGAGGTTTTTCCTGTAGCTTTTCCGCCACCATTACTACCTGGTTGTTACACTCCTTTATTTCAAAGAGATAACCCTCTGGTAAACCTGGAAGATTACTCTTCTGAACAAGGCGTTTTGAATCCAGAAGCATTTTTCTCATTTCTCCGAGCTTTTCTTTTACATACATCTCGTCTTTTCTAAGAGTCTGTAGCATATCTACAAATTCTTGATGAGATTGCTTTAAGGTATCAATTTGTCCTTTAATATCCTCTAGTTCACTTTGAATGACCGAATAAGCAATATCCTGTTCTTCAATAGAGCCTTTAACATTCGTGAACCTTTTAAGCAATGTATTGATTTGTGTTTCAATATCCTTTTGCATTTCGAGATCTTTATCAAGTAGCTTATAGCTGAGCTGCACTTGCTCTGCTTCTATCTTCGTTTCCTTCGTTTCATCATTCAGTTGGCTCAGGTCAACATGTATAGGTGTCACCTGTTGCTGAACAAAATGCTTTGAAATGACTTCTTTTTCAAGCTGATCATAAAATCCTTCAATCTGTTCTTGAAGTTCAATTAAGCCTGCTTTCACGGGCTCAATATCTGCATTTTCAATATAAATGAGATACTCTGTGAGTTTTCCCTTCATGGATGAAACTTCTTTTTCCACTTGAAGGTGATTTAACACAAACCCTTCCTCCGTCATCTCTTTTACACCTTGTAACAATTCATCAATTTGGTTTGGAATCGTTAAAGAACAATCCTTAAGAAGTGCAGGTAATTCTTCTATTAACAATTTAATATGATCAATCTGGTCTTTTATGGACTGAACAAGTTCTTTTGCCAAAAGTATGTCACCATTGTCCATCTTTTCATAAAATGATTCAAATTGTACGACAATTCCCTCTAGCATCAGCTCAAGCTTTACCTCTGCTTTTCCAAATGAATTACTGTGAGCTAAGATCTTTCTTTTTAAATCTCGATAATCTTGCTTTAATTCTTCAATCTCAACTTTATTATTTTCTTCACTACCTACTAATTCTTGTAGTTCCGATAGTATTGATTTTATTGTGTCTTCTATTCCCTGAAGCTGATCATTAATTTCTTTCACTAAAAGCTTAGCTTTACGAATTCGATATTTATCGGCATATTCTTCGATATCAAACAGTGCTTCCTCTACATTAGGTAGCTCAGTTGTGATGATTTCATCCCATTCAGTACGCCATTTTTCAAACAGCTGCTCAGTTTGTCCGACCATATTAAGACCCTTCATTAACGACATCTCATCTGTTACAGGTCTGTTCATTATATCAATCTTCCACGCCTCTAAACGATCGACATCTTTATAAACTTTCTTTCTAACGAGCATGCCATATATGAAAAAGATGACCAATAAAAGGATTGCAACGATGATGAATTCCATAATAAGCCCCTTTCCTCTGCTAATGTTCACCATCTCTTTATCTAATTGGAAAAGTAAAGTTACACTACTTTATTTCCTACATTTTCAGATTAGCTAAAAAAAGATAGAACTATATTTATATTTTAATTGTAAATGAATTTTCAATGCTTTTATGATACCATGTAAACGACAATTTTTGACCAAATTTTTTAAAATTTTTACATTTTGAACGTGGAGGAATGAACTTTGATTGCTGACGGTCACATTCACACACCATTTTGCCCTCATGGAACGAAGGATTCTTTTGAACATTATATAGAAAAAGCAATAGGTCTAGGCTTTAAAGAAATATCATTTACAGAGCACGCTCCACTTCCTATAAACTTTAATGACCCTACTCCACTAAAAGATAGTTCGATGAGACTAGAGCACCTGGATTCATATTTCGAGACGATTACACAATTAAAAGAGAGATATTCCAATCAAATAAAGATTAACAGAGGATTAGAGGTTGATTATATTGAGGGATACGAGGATGAGATTCGCTCTTTTCTATTAAAATACGGACCTTTAATAGATGATAGTATTTTATCTGTCCATTTCCTTAAGAAGGATACTAGCTATTATTGTATGGATTATAGCCCAGATGCATTTGGGGAAATGATTACGATTTTTGGAAGTGTTGAACATATTTATAAGTCCTATTATGAAACTGTTTTGAAGTCGATTCATTCAGATTTAGGCTTGTTCAAACCAAAAAGAATCGGTCACCTTACACTTGCTCATAAGTTTCAAAAAAAATTTCCTGTTCAACACAGCTTCGAACAGGAAATACGAGAAATACTGGTTAACATGAAAGAAAAACAACTACAGCTTGATTATAATGGAGCAGGAATAAATAAGCCCCTTTGCAAAGAGCCTTACCCTCCTCATTGGGTAATCAAAGAGGCAATAACACTATCAATTCCGCTTGTATATGGATCAGATGCCCACCAAGTCAAGGATCTACACCAAGGAATTGACTACTTATATCCACACGCTCCCTTTACTTCTCCCACTTCTCTTTAGGATGGGTTGAAATTCGACGGATAGATTAAGTAACGATTAAAAGTGAGCAATTTTTAATTCCGGCATCGTCACCTGACAAATGGAGAATTCAATCCAGTTCTCCATTTCTTTGCTATACTGCTTAAAGAAATATTCATCATGAGGAATGATATGCAACACCTCTGTAAAATACTGAGGCTGAAGCACAGGCATGGTAAGCATCCCTTTGAATTGGGCAAGTACAGATGGAATGGCAAGCTTACGAAATTCCTTTGAACGGATCCCGTCTTCAAATAATTGTTTAAAATAATACTTTTCTTTTGCTAAATAGGTTGCCATGACTTCTCGAATTAAGACGTTGTCTAGCGTCATCTCTCTGTAGACAAACCTTGCTAGATGTCTATTTTCCGCTTGAAATCTAAGCAAAGTTCTAGTTAAAAAAACAAGTCTTTCTTTAGCAGATAAAGATTCATGCTGTTCAAGCACTTCTTCTATCACACGAATATACTGATCTAAATATAAAGATATGAGATGCTCTAACAATCCTTTTTTATTTTTAAAATAGTATGAAACAATAGCAATATTAACATCGGCTTTTTCAGCTATATCTCTAATCGAGGTTCCATTAAAACCTTTCGTGTTGAATAATCCAATTGACGCTTGCACGACTTTTTCTTTAGATGAAGGCTTAGGTTGACTCAAATTGATCACTCCATGAATTCTCGTCTTATAGAGGATGTTCAAAAGTTATGTGAAATTAGCTATAGAATTTCTTCAATGGCTATTTCCCCTTAGTTTTTAAACAGGCTCTAATATAATACCTTCTTGCTATTTGGGTGGAACCCTTTATGTTTTCATCGACAAATTCGTGCTTATTCTATTGTATTTTGCTATAGTATTAAACAATTAGTATCAAAAAAAGGGGGATTTCCGTGTTTAAAGTCGAACAATACAAGGAAACAAAAGAAAAGAATTACGATCTTGTGATTAAGCAGCTTCAAGCACTATTAGAAGGTGAGAGTAATGTTGTTGCAAATTTAGCAAATGCCTCTGCTTTGTTAAATCAATTTTTATCAGATGTAAATTGGGTTGGTTTCTATGTAACTGACGGTGAGGATGAACTAATTCTTGGACCATTTCAAGGTCTTCCTGCTTGTGTTAGGATCCCTTTTGGTAAAGGAGTTTGCGGAACTGCCGCTGCAACAAAGGAGACACAACGAATTGCAGATGTACATGCATTCCCTGGTCATATTGCTTGTGATGCAGCTTCACAATCGGAAATCGTTGTTCCATTAATTAAGAATGGAAAAGTAATAGGAGTACTAGATATAGACAGTCCGAAAAAGGACCGCTTCGACGAGACTGATCAAAAATCGTTAGAAAAGTTTGTTGAGGTTCTGATCCCATTTATTTAATAGGCTCTTTTCTAAAACTTTGTTGCTTTCGTGACATTTAGTTTGGCTAAACAACCTGTTTTATAAGCAAATTGAATATAGATTAGAAAAGAGCAACTCTCTTTATGTATAGTAAGATCTTGATACTAAGGTAAAATTCCGGCTTTTGGGATTTTTACGCTGAGCAACAATCTATACGAAAACAGCCATTTAATAAGAAAAGGAGTCGTAACATCGACTCCTTTTCTTATTTATAAGCATATTTTTAAACTATAACTTATTTAGAGCCTGATTCAAGTCTTCCCAAATATCTTCCCACGCTTCTAAACCGACTGACAGCCTAACCAGTTGATTAGTAATTCCCATCATAAGCCTTTGTTCCTCTGGCACAATTGCATGAGTCATCGTTGCTGGATGCTGGATTAGAGTCTCAGTGTCACCAAGGCTCACCGCCACCTTAATTAAGTGCAAATTATTTAGTAGTTTTTGTGCGTCTTCTTTCTCACCATGAATAGTAAACGAAATAACGCCACCTGCTCTACTCATCTGTCCTTCACTAATATTTGTTGTAAGTAATGGATAAATCAGCTTGTCAACCTTTTTATGAAGCTTCAATTTCTCTACTATTTTCTCAGCATTATCACAATGACGTTCCATTCTGACTGGCAGGGTCTTAAGTCCTCGAAGAAGTAGCCATGCATCAAATGGCGACATAATTCCACCAATATCCTTTCGAACATGCATCGCAATTTCGTTGATGACTTCTGCTTTACCGACCACGATTCCACCAACCACGTCACCATGGCCACCAATATACTTAGTCGCACTGTGCACCACTAAATCACAGCCCCACTCTAATGGTCTTTGTAAATAGGGTGACAGAAAAGTGTTATCAACAATAACCGGTATATTATGTTTTTTAGCCGCACTCACCACTTTTGAAAGGTCGATCACTTCCATCGTTGGATTAATAGGTGTTTCAAGGAAAATGCATGCTGTTTTATCTGAGATTTTTTCCTCTATTTCCTCAATCGTATTCATATCTAGTAAATCAAAAGTGATTTGAAGCTTCTCCTCTAGCCATTTTAATAAACCAAACGTACAGCCATATATCCCCTTTGAACATAGAACATGACTGCCTTGCTCTACATAATGTAATAACACGGAAGATACAGCGGCCATACCTGATCCAAACGCCAAACCTTTCTCAGCGCCCTCAAGAATTGCCATCTTGTCTTCTAATAATTGAACAGTCGGGTTACCCAGTCGTGAATAAATCATTCCTTCTTCATTTCCTGAAAATCTACCTTCTCCTTGTTCAGCTGTATTAAAGGTAAATGTAGATGTTTGAAATAAAGGTGGAGTTAAGCTACCTAAAAACTGTTTTGATTGATAGTTACCATGAACAGCATTCGTTTCAAACTTATGATTTTTCCCCATATTCCCGCCTCCTACATACTATAATATGTGAAAAAACCAAATTTGAAAACGCTTACTTTTTGTCATTTATAGTTGTAATTTGTATTTTTTTGTAAATCCTAACTAATAAATAGCTCTTTCTAAAAATAAAACCCTATTTTTCATTTCCGTTTCACTATGCTATAACACTTTCTTTTGGAAGAAGGAAGGATTAGCACTCGGCACTTATTTTTTTAGTTTCCACAAAAAAAGACGAGCCTGTTTAAACTCGTCAACGTGTTTTATTTAATCAATTGCCACTTTAACATGTTAGCCTCTTGATTGATCCTCTTCATATTCAGCTTTTCTAATACTCTAATTGATGATAAGTTACTTTCATCGCACTCGGCTATAACTTCATCAACACTTTCATGTGAAAAAGCCCAAGTAATGAGTTCTCTAACAGCTTCCGTAGCATAACCATTACCTTGTGCAGTAGGTATCATTCCATACCCAACTTCAACAGCATGGTTTCCATTAGGCTTACCCTTAAATCCAATATCTCCAATTATACGGATTGTCTCTTTCTCAATAACTAGCCATACCCCCCAGCCAATCAGAGAAGGATCCTTTCTAAGCTCTTCTATGTGGAATTGTATATGTGGACCCATTTCAAAGTCTTCATTTGAAATCGTTGATACAAGAGACTCAGTACAAGGAACTAGTTTTAATCTTTTTGTTTGTAACTCCATTATAATCTCCTCTTTAAGGCATTTATCTAATCCTGTTCTTGGACATTTACTTTGTTTTTACCTGTTCCCTTTGCCTTGTATAATGCTTCATCGGCTCGCTTAAACAATCTAAATGGTGTATCTTCTTGCCCTTTTCGCCAATGTCCCACTCCACAGGAAATTGTAACCTTTGGCTCCGTTAATTCTTCTACTCTTTGAACTAATCGTTCTGCAACTGCGATCCCAGAAGGTAGTTCGACTCTGGGAAGATAGATCGCAAGCTCCTCGCCACCCCATCTAGCACCAACATCAAACTCCCGAATGTTATCCTTAATTATTTCAGCCACTTGCTTTAATACGTTATCCCCAACCTGGTGGCCATACTGATCATTGACCAACTTAAAGTTATCTAGGTCTATTAATATAAAGCTACCAAATGCATCAGTTTTCATAGACTTTGCAATCATCTCATTTAGATAGTTTCTCGAATGTAACTTTGTGAGATGATCTGTTATTACTAGTTTTTCAAGTTCTTCTCGCAGCATAGAGTTTGTAAGAGCAAGCGTTGAATGGTGTATAAGAGACTGTAGTAACTTGAACGTCTCAAATGAAAATGCGTAAGGCTCCTTGTCTAATACGATTGCTACTCCAAGTAGTTCGTTACCTTGAACCATCGGCACAGCCATTAAAGAACGGAAAGCAATGAGATGATCTAAAGGTAAATTACCAATAAAAATAGACTCATGCTCTGCGTTTATTTTTGAATGAATATCTCTCACAACTTGTAAATGCCCTTGATCCTCCCTAAAGAACGAAGTACTCCCAGGAAGTGTTTCATAAATCCCGTGTTGCTTAAACAGGATAAACCCTACTTCATCTGCCAAAAAAGACTTAATAATCTGTTTTGACATATAGTTCATTGCTTCCGATAAACGTAAGTTTGAATTTAGCTGGTGTGAGGTCTCATTGATCAGCTGTAGATCCGCAACTAAACGATTAGATTGATGATAGAGCTTAGCGTTTTCAAGCGCACTTCCTGCTGTATTTGCAAGAAGTTTCACAAAATTGATTTCTTCTTGAGGAAATAAAAGCGTATTTGGAGTTATAATTTGTAACACTCCATAAACGCCTTGCTTACCTTTTAGTGGCGCATATAATACAGATGTTCGATCTGAAATGTTATCTTCTAATTGAATTTCTCCTGTAACGTAAGCTTGTGTAACTGCCAAATTTGCTTCATCATATTGTATTTCTTTAATAGGTAAATCATTTAGATGATTATAGTCCTGAGATAAAAGCAAATAGTAGCTAAAATGAGGATACACTTCTCTCAATGTTTCTATAACCTCTTTAAGAACAGCATCCATATTCATGGAGGAATGGAATTTAGAGGTAACACGATATAATTGTTCATATCGTCTATGTTCATCCGTAAGATCCATAAATTCATCAAACTTATTGATATAATCTGAAAGGAAACATACCAATCCATCCCAGCTCACTTCTGCTGGCGTGTGATGACCTGTTAATAATGTAAGTGATAGTAAATTCAGTTTCCTATCTTTATTGCGTAGAGGTATAAATACAATTTGCTGATTGTCAGTAGATATAATCTTAACTTTACCTTCTTCGAGGGTATCCGTTTGTGAGGAAAAGACATGTATGTAATCATCAGCTTTGCTCACCTGGTCTAGGCTAGTTGAGTTTACTTTGATCAATCTCTTGCTGAAGGAATCTAGGGAGTAAAAAGACACATGTTGAGCCGAATAATGGTGTTGAATTAACTCTAGTAGTCTTCTATAGAATGTTTGTCGTTCGATAGCTTGTCCATTAAATAAAAGATCAAATAATTCACCTTTTAATTGTTGGAAATGATGCTTATTAATATTCATCTCTCATCACCTGTATAATCCGAATAGACACTTCTATTATTATAGCATTAATATTTCAATGTGGTATGAAATAATTGGGAAATTTATTCTTAAAATAATGTAGTTTATTATAGACTTGTTGACATTGCTCATTTAAAAGAATATAATTGCTTTTGTGTAAAATACTGCAGCCTAAGTAGGCAATTTATGAATCATTTTATTCCCATTCTAGGGTAATGTGTAGAAATTATTCTCCCATCATCTTTTAGACATGTGGTGTATCGTGTAACTCCCTGCTGCTGGAGCGAGGATATAACAATGTAATAAAATGAACGTAAATCAATGCTGCTACGGTTTTTATTTTATGCAAAATAAAAACACAAAAGGAGGAGTCATATTATGGCTCGTTATACAGGTCCAAGTTGGAAATTATCTCGTCGTCTTGGTGTTTCATTAAGTGGTACTGGTAAAGAATTAGAAAAGCGTCCTTACGCTCCAGGACAACATGGTCCAAACCAACGTAAGAAGCTTTCAGAATACGGTTTACAATTACAAGAGAAGCAAAAGCTTCGTCACATGTACGGAGTAAATGAGCGTCAATTCCGTCGCACATTTGATGCTGCTAACAAAATGACTGGAATCTACGGTGAAAACTTCATGATTCTTTTAGAATCTCGTTTAGATAACCTAGTTTACCGTCTTGGTTTAGCTCGTACTCGTCGTGGAGCTCGTCAATTAGTAAACCATGGTCACATCCTAGTTGATGGTGGACGCGTTGATATTCCTTCATACCGCGTAAAGCCTGGACAAACTATTGCACTTCGTGAAAAGTCTCAAAACCTATCAGCTGTTAAGGAATCAGTAGAAGTTAACAACTTTGTACCTGACTACTTATCATTTGACGCTGAAAAGCTAGAAGGAACTTACACTCGTCTTCCTGAGCGTGCAGAACTTCCTGCTGAAATCAACGAATCATTAATCGTAGAATTCTATTCTCGTTAATAAAATTAATCCCACTGGAAATTCCAGTGGGATTTTTTGTTGTTTATATATTGCTACTGAGTCATGTTTTCTAGCTTTGGCGACTTTTACTTGCAACTTCCGATTGTTTTCTTGCGAGCATTTTGATTTACTTGCGTATTTGACCGTTTTCTTGCGTCTGAAAAATTCACTTGCGAATTCACTTAATTACTTGCAACTTTTTCCTTTTTCTTGTGACTTTGATCCGTTTTCTTGCGTTTTACCGCCCGAAAATTAAAAAAACCATCTCCAAAGGAGATGGCCAAGATCAATTAAATAAATGTAACTAAGTAATACTTTTTCTTTCCTCGTCTAATTACCATATAGGCATCTTCAATACGGTGTTCATTGGATACCACAAAATCTAGCTCTTGAATTCTTTCACCGTTTATATAAATCGCTCCATTTGAAATATCTTCACGTGCTTGTCGTTTTGAAGGAGAGATTTTCCCTTGCACAAGTAAATCAACAAGAGTAGGCTGTTCTGATCCACTTACTTCAACAGAAGGAACATCCTTGAACCCTTCTCTAATCTCTTCTCCTGTTAAGTCACCAATACTCCCTGAGAATAGGGCTTCTGAAATTTTAATAGCTTGTTTTAGTGCGTCTTCGCCATGAACAAACGTTGTAACTTCTTCAGCTAAGCGCTTTTGTGCTGTTCTTTTTTCTGGAGCTTCCACCATATCTCGTTCAATCGCTTCAATTTCATCTTTTGATAGGAACGTAAAGCATTTAATAAACTTCATTACATCGCGATCATCTGTATTAATCCAGAATTGATAGAATTCGTAAGGTGAGACCTTTTCACGATCTAACCAAATCGTTCCTGATTCGGTTTTACCAAATTTAGTACCGTCAGCTTTTGTGACAAGTGGAGCTGTTAACCCAAATGCTTTTGAATCTTCAACTGATTTGCGAATTAATTCAAGACCAGCCGTAATATTCCCCCATTGATCACTTCCACCAATCTGTAAACGAACTCCTTGTGTTTCATATAACTTAAGGAAATCATATGACTGTAAAATCATATAGCTAAACTCTGTAAAAGAGATTCCCGCATCAAGTCTGGACTGTACCGAATCTTTGGCTAACATATAATTTAATCCAAAGCTTTTCCCAACGTCACGTAAAAAGGAAATTACATCTAGACTACCAATCCAGTCATAGTTGTTTGCAATAGTTGCTGGATTTTCTGGATGTTCAAAATCTAAAAAGCGAGCTAATTGATTTCTAATTTTTTCAGTAAATTGCACAACCACATCTGCAGAATTCAATGTTCGCTCATTTGCCTTTCCACTTGGGTCTCCAATTAATCCCGTTGCTCCACCTACAAGAGCAACTGGAGAGTGTCCTGCTAACTGAAAACGACGTAATGTCACAATTTGCAATAAGTTCCCTATATGAAGACTATCAGCAGTTGGATCAAATCCACAGTACAGTTTGATACTCTCCTCTGATAATACTTTTTCCAACCCTTCATGATCTGTAATCTGATGAATGAGTCCACGAAATTCCAAATCCTTTAATAAATCCATCTCGACACTCCCTTTCTATCTTAATAAGTTTACCTAAAACACAAAAAAACTCCTCCCTAAAAAAGGGACGAGTTGTAGTCGCGGTACCACCCTTGTTGAAAGCAAACTGCTTCCCACTCAGACAATTTAACGGTTTCACCGTCTTTTGCTACTAGGTTTCACAAAAGATGCTCAAGGATGTAATTCATGTGTTAATTTGTACTGATTTGCACCAACCATCAGCTCTCTAAAACAGGGAATAAACACACTACTGTATTCCTATCATCGCTTACTGTATTTAGGTTAAATAAAAATTCATATTAAAATTAATACCATAGGAGCCAAGCCAATGTCAAACCAATCTTATGATTTGCTTTTAGAATATGGTTTATTTTTCCTATAATATGTGTTCTAGTGTATGTAAAAGTCTATTTGTTATGTGCTATAATAATAGGTGATTTAGGGGGAGTGTTATGAGGATTAATAAATCAATGATAAAAGAATACTTGCAAACCTTTAAAGATGTAATATTTAGCAAAAGAACGGTAAAGGTATTTTCTGTTTCATACAAAGTTATCTGGAATTTATTTTTAGTATTTTTAGTAATTGGATTAATAGGAGCATTCTTTGCCGGTGGAGTTGGTGCTGGATATTTTGCCTCCCTCGTAAAGGACGAGCCTATTAGAAGCTATGAAAGTATGAAAAATGACATATACAACTATGAAGAGACATCAGAGGTCTACTTTGCAAACAATGTTTACTTAGGGGAAATTCGTTCAGATATCTATCGTGAGGAGCTTGCTTTAGGAGAAATATCTCCTTATTTGATCGATGCGGTGATTGCAACAGAGGATGAATATTTCTATGAGCATAATGGAGTGGTTCCAAAAGCCATTCTCCGTGCATTATTACAAGAAGTAACAAATGCGCAAACTCAAACAGGTGGAAGTACTCTTACACAACAGCTGATTAAGAATCAAATTTTATCCAGCGAAGTGTCGTTTGAACGTAAAGCAAAAGAGATTTTACTAGCAATGCGTCTTGAGCAATTCTTTAATAAAGAGGAAATTATTGAAACGTACCTAAATGTAGCAACTTTTGGGCGAAATAGCTCTGGAGATAATATTGCAGGTGTAAAAACAGCTGCACTTGGTATTTTTAACGTTGAACCGAAAGATTTAAATCTTTCGCAAGCTGCATTTATCGCAGGTCTACCACAAAGTCCGTTTGGTTATACACCATTCACTAATGCTGGTGAAATTAAAAATAACCTTCAGCCAGGATTAGATCGAATGAAAACTGTGTTAAGTAGAATGCTTAGTGCAGAGAAAATTACACAAGAGCAATATAATGAGGCCATCAATTTTGACTTGGTTGCTAGTTTTGCACCAGCAAAGCCGTCACCAACCGAAGATTACCCATGGTTAACAGCCGAAATTGAATTGCGTACGAAAGAAATCATTGCTGAACAGCTTGCAACAAAGGATGGATATGAAAAAGAAGATTTAAAAAACGACAGTGAATTAAATCAATCTTACTTAAACTTAGCTGATACAACAATGAGGCAAAATGGATATAAGATTTATACAACGATTGATAAAGAAATATATGACCGTATGCAAGTAGTAGCAAAGGAATTCCAATACTACGGTCAAGATAAAACGGAAGAAAAGAAAAATCCAGATACAGGTGAAATGGAAAAAGTAGTAGAACCCGTTGAGGTTGGTGCTGTCCTGACTGAGAATAAAACAGGTAAAATTATCAGTTTTGTGGCAGGTCGTGATCATAGCCGAGAGCAAACTAACCACGCACTACGAGCAACGCGTCAAAATGGTTCAACGATGAAACCACTTGTCGTCTATGCCCCTGGAATGGAGCTGGGTCTAATCCAGCCAGGTACTGTATTTGTTGATGTGAATTTTGAAATGGTCGCTGGTGGAAAGGTGTGGAACCCCGGAAACTTCGGTGGTGCACACTATGGATTTGTATCAGCTCGTACATCCCTTGCAAAATCTCATAATGTTCCAGCAGTTATCGGTTATACAAAAATAGTTAATCAAAGACCTACTAGCTTTTTAGAAAAAATGGGCTTCACTAGTCTAACAGAAGGTGATCATTCCAACCTAGCTATGTCTCTGGGTGGTATGGAGACTGGGGTAACCGTTGAAGAAAACGTAAACGCTTATGCTACATTTGCGAATGGTGGTAAATTCGTCGATGCATACATGATTGAAAAGATCGAAACAAAAGATGGTGAAGTCATTTATCAGCATAAAAGTGAAGAAGTTGAAGTATTCTCTCCACAAACCGCTTATCTGACTATTGATATGATGAGAGATGTAATACGAGGTGGTACCGCTTCAGGTGTGCCTTCAATGCTTAAATTCTCTTCTGACTGGGCAGGGAAGACAGGAACTTCTCAGGAATTTAGAGACTCTTGGTTTGTTGCTTCTAATCCAAATGTAACGTTTGGTACATGGATTGGGTATGATACTCCAAAGAGATTAGAGGCTTACAAAGGACTTTCCTACTCTAAGAGAGGTCAAATGATTTGGGCACAACTAATGAATGCTGCCTATGATATTAGACCCGAGTTAGTGAAGTCTAATGAAACATTTAAGATGCCAGGTGGAATTGTGAGAAGATCGTATTGTACCATTTCAGGTTTACTTCCATCAGACTTATGTAAAGAGGCTGGTCTAGTACAAACCGATATTTTCAATGCTAACTTTGTGCCTAGAAAAGTTGATGATACATTAGAAAAGGGTAAATTCATAACGCTAGGTGATAAAGCTTATCGTGCCTTAGATTCAACACCTGCTGAGTTTACAACAGATGGAGTTATGATTAAGAAGGAGTTTCTAGAAGAAAATAACCTTAAGAGTGCTGCAGAGCTAATGAAATTACTTTCTAAGCAAGCTACTTTTAAAAATGTTGTGGTTCCTGAAGACGAACCACTCGCCGATAATGGATCCGCACCTAGCCCAACTGATAAAGTTGGTATCTCAGGAAATAAATTAACATGGGCAAAGCATGGCCATAATGATATCGTTGGATACCGCATTTACCGTGCTGAAAACTTCTCCGATCAATTCAAAAAGGTTGGAAGTATGTCAGTTAAGGATTTCACTGAAAATGGTGGATTCGCAATCAACTCTACTATTGCAGCATATTACGTGACAGCTGTTGATGTAGCGGGTAGAGAAGGAGCACCTTCAAAACACGCTTTAAAAGGCGAATGGCTGAAGGAAAAACCACCAGAGCCTGAACCTGAAAAGCCAGAACCAAAACCTGAGGATCCAAAGAAGCCAGAAGATCCAAAGAAACCTGTAGATCCTCCAAAAGACCCTGTTGACCCAGTTGATCCGGTAGATCCAATAGATCCAGCAGATCCTGCAGATCCTCCTGCAGGACAGTAATGAGTAATAACAAAAAACCTATGACGGTAATCGTCATAGGTTTTTTTTGATTTCTTTAGCATGATATACTATTAACAAAAGAACCTCAATACATATTCGTATCGAGGTCACTTTTTTAATCTTCTAAAGTAGATAAATCACCAGTAGGTAAATTCAACTCCCAAGCTTTCAGAACACGTCTCATAATTTTCCCGCTACGTGTTTTAGGTAGCTTATCTTTGAATTCGATTTCCCTTGGTGCTGCATGTGCTGCTAAGCCTTTCTTAACAAAAAGTCTTATCTCTTCTTTTAATTCGTCTGATGGTTCAAAGCCTTGTCGTAATGCAATAAAGGCTTTAATGATCTCGCCACGAACTGGATCTGGAATCCCGATTACTCCTGCTTCAGCGATGGCGGGATGCTCCACAAGCTTGCTTTCTACTTCAAATGGCCCTACTCTCTCTCCAGATGTCATAATTACATCATCAACGCGTCCTTGAAACCAGAAGTACCCATCTTCATCCATGTAGGCTGAGTCTCCCGAAACGTACCAATCTCCAGGCATGAAATAAGATTCATATTTTTGCTGGTTATTCCAAATCGTATACATCATAGAAGGCCAACCCTTTTTAATAGCAAGGTTCCCCATTCGATTTGGTGGAAGCTCATTACCTTGGTCATCAACGATTGCCGCTTTGACACCAGGTATTGGCTTACCCATTGAACCTGGTTTAATCTCCATACATGGATAGTTACAGATTAATTGAGCACCTGTTTCGGTCATCCACCAAGTATCATGAACCCTTAAGTTGAATACTTTCATTCCCCAACGAATAACTTCAGGATTCAACGGCTCTCCAACACTCAGAATGTGACGTAGCGATCCAAGGTTAAACTTCTTAACTACTTCGTCACCTGCACCCATCAGCATTCTAAATGCAGTTGGAGCACTATACCAAACTGTAACCCCATATTCTTCAATGGTTTCGTACCATGCCTCTGGACTAAATCTTCCACCTACTACAACATTAGAAGCACCAACAAGCCATGGTCCAAAAATACCATACGAAGTACCCGTTACCCAGCCTGGATCTGCTGTACACCAGTATATATCCTCTTCCTTCAAATCTAGTACCCATTTAGCAGTTTGATAGTGCTGAATCATGGCATTTTGGACATGTAAAACTCCCTTTGGTTTGCCCGTTGATCCAGATGTATAATGGAGTATCAGTCCATCAGTTTTCGACAACCATTCAATTTCGAGATGCTTGCTAGCATCCTTCATTTTTGCATAGTAATCTATAAACATACCGTCTTCATGTACATTTTCACCAACTAAAATAACCGATTTCAAGGCTGGTAGATCTTCCAAAGGAACGCGCTCTAGTAGTGAAGGAGTTGTTACTAAAACCTTCGCCTCACTATCTAGTAAACGATCCTTAACAGCGCCTTCCATAAATGCTTCAAAAAGCGGACCAACAATCGCCCCTAATTTAATTGCTCCTAGTACCATAAAATAAAGCTCTGGAGAACGCGGCATAAAAATGAACACTCGATCTCCCTTTTCAACATCAGCTGACTGCTTAAGTACATTTGCAGCTCTATTAGATGATTCCTTCATATCTTTAAATGTATATTTCTCATTACGAGAAGAGTCCTTATAGTAGAGGGCTACTTTGTTTTTTCTGGCAGTGTCAACATGCTTATCAATTGCCTCATATGCCAAATTCAATCGACCCGTAGAGTGCCACGAAAATTCCTTTTCTACTTCATCCCAAGAAAATTGGTTTTTTACATCATCATAACTATTTAGATTAAAATCTCCTTTTATTACAGGAAGCGCTTCCAACTTCATTACTCTTCTCCCCCTTTATGTAATCTTTTCTGTTATATTATAATATAATTACAAGTTTTTCTCAATTTTTAAAAAATTCCCTTATTCTACTTTTTTCTCCACTATTAACATTGAAAACGCTTTACATCTATTCGCATCAGTATAATAATAGAGGTAGATTAAAGTAAGGCGTATCTTACAATAAAGTTATTGGCGGTGATGTAATGCTTCATAAAAAAACATACAACGCAATGGAATTAAAAACACAACATGGTACCCTGATTATCGAAGGACCAATCCCGTCTGAAAAACTTGCATCTTATGAATTTCATGAAGACTTAACTTCCTTTCGAGTTCCTGAGCAACAGAAAAAAGCGCTTGTTGAAATCGCTAAACTCCCTGAAGGAAGAATTATAGTTGCAAGAGATCAGCATATGATCGTCGGGTATGTTACTTATTTATATCCAGACCCACTAGAACGATGGTCTGAAGGTAAAATGGAAAATCTAATTGAGCTTGGTGCAATTGAGGTCATTCCAAAATATCGTGGAAAGTCTGTTGGAAAGAATCTTTTAACTGTTTCGATGATGGATGATGCTATGAACGATTATATTATTATCACAACTGAATATTACTGGCATTGGGACTTAAAAGGAACAGGCTTAAATGTATGGGAATATCGAAAAGTAATGGAGAAGATGATGAATTCTGGTGGTCTTATTTGGTTTGCAACTGATGATCCAGAAATTAGCTCCCATCCTGCGAATTGTCTCATGGTTAGAATTGGTTCACGCGTTGATCCAGATTCCATTCAACAATTTGACAGATTAAGATTTAGACATCGTTTTATGTATTAGTTCATCTTTAAGTACATACATGCAATATGAGGTCGACTTCACCTCTTATATATTAATTCTTCATGGGAAGGAGGATCTTTATGGTTGCAGTTTTGATGAAAGAGACTACTGAAATAAGCTCAACTTCTAACAATGACAGTCAGCAAAACAAGGCGAAACTTCTTAAACAAAGAATAAAGAAAAGAGATCCAGGTGTACGTTATGACTAATCATAAGTCCATTTTTATTCATTCACCTAAAATAGAAGAATATAAATTTAACGATTATCATCCTTTTAATCAAATAAGGGTAACTGCCACAAAGGACTTATTGGAACTAAATTCTTCTCTAAGTTCTGCTCATGTAATCGAACCAAGGATGGCAACCGATAAAGAGTTGGCTTTATTCCATGATGCTGAATATATACAGGCGATTAAGAAGGCTAGTATGGGTCAGTTAAATGAAGAAATGAGCTCAAGCTATGGAATAGGGACTGAGGATACCCCAATCTTTCCTAACATGCATGAAGCAAGCGCAAGGCTTGTTGGTGGCACTTTAACTGCGGTTGACCATATAATGAACGGACAGGCAGATCACGCCTTACATTTGGGCGGAGGATTACATCATGGCTTTAAAGCAAAAGCCTCTGGTTTCTGTGTTTATAACGATATTGCGGTTGCTATTAAGTATATTCAGGAAACTTATAACCTGAGAATCTTATATGTGGATACAGATGCCCATCACGGTGACGGTGTTCAAATGGCGTTTTATGATGATCCTACTGTCTGTACCCTTTCTATTCATGAAACAGGGCGCTACCTTTTTCCTGGTACAGGTACGACTTACGAAAGAGGCTACGGAGAAGGATATGGATATTCCTTTAATATTCCTCTAGATGCTTTTACAGAGGATGACTCTTTTTTAGAAGCATATGAAACCGCTTTAAATGAGATTGCGGCTTATTTTAAACCTGATATCATTATCACACAAAATGGTGCCGATGCTCACTACTTAGATCCACTTACCCATTTGTCCTGTACAATGAAAATCTTTGAAGCAATCCCTAAGCTAGCTCATAAAATTGCACACCAATATTGTCAAGGTAGATGGATAGCAGTGGGTGGCGGTGGATATGACCTTTGGAAGGTAGTCCCTAGAGCTTGGTCTATGATTTGGCTTGAAATGACTGAACAGTCCTCTGCATATAAGCAAGATCTTCCAAAGGAATGGATAAACCGATGGCAGGAAAAGGCCTCAGTTGAACTTCCAACTACGTGGTTTGATCCTCCTAATCTAGTAAAACCGATACCAAGGAAGATTGAAATCAACGGGAAAAATAGCCATATACTTAACCAGGCATTAAGTCACATTCGAGTTACTTAGAAACGCCTGCTTGTATTCTTTGAATGATTTAACTAGCTTATAGTAGCAAAGGGCTAATAATGATAATCCATTATTAGCCCTTCATTTATGTTTTTATTTATTTTGTTGATTTTCGGAATTCAATTCGGTGAGGTAATACGACAATATGATCCTCAACCTTTTCTTTATTCATTAGCTTTGTTAGTAACCTCATTGCAACAGCACCTATGTCATACATCGGTTGTACAACCGTCGTTAACTGTGGACGTACCATTGTGGCAAGGCGAGTATTGTCAAAACCAATAATTTCTACATCATCTGGAATAACTTTACCACGGTCCTGTGCACTATGAATGACCCCTAGAGCCATTTCATCAGTTGCAACAAAAATAGCAGTAAGTGGACTTGACAGTTCACTTAATTTTTCATACCCCTCAATTCCTGAGTCGTATGAATAATCTCCCTCCATTACTAGTTCCTCTTGATAAGGAATACCCTTTTCAGCTAATGCTTGACGATAGCCTTCAAGCTTCTCTTCAGAATTAATAAGGTCATGTAAGGGCCCGGATACAAAAGCTACTTGCTTGTGTCCTCTTTCAAGCAAATTGGTTACTGCATCGAATGCAGCCTGCTTATAATCGATATTCACGGAAGGAATTTGGTTGCTCTTTTCAAGAGTAGCTGCCAATACGATTGGAACTGGAGACTTTTTGAATTCAGCAACATGTTCTTCTGAAATATTGCCTCCCATAAATACAATTCCATCTACTTGTTTCCCAAGCATCGTATTTAGAAGGTGAAGTTCCTTATCTTTATTTTGGTCAGAATTACTTAAGATAATATTATATTTGTACATAGTTGCGATATCTTCGATTCCACGAGCTAACTCTGCAAAAAAGATACTTGATATATCAGGAATAATGACCCCAACAGTGGTTGTCTTCTTACTAGCCAACCCTCTTGCTACCGCGTTAGGTCTATATCCTAAACGTTCAATTGCTTCTAATACTTTTTTTCTAGTTGCAGGTTTTACATTTGGATTTCCGTTCACTACTCGTGACACGGTAGCCATCGAGACATTTGCCTCTCTAGCTACATCATAGATCGTAATATTCAATGTCATGCTCCTCCTTGTTATCATGAAAAAACTAAGTATGTAAAATATAGCCATAATTTTAGAATTTTTTGTATGTTACTAATGATACGATACAAACGCTTGTACCGCAATGTCTTTACCATCATTTTCAACCTTTATTTAGTTAAAGATTCAGATTTATGACAAATTTCCTCCAGATAATTGAAATTACTTTTTAAATATAATGTTAACAGATCATTTATGTAAATACTTCTTGTTAAACAAGTAAAAACCTTCCAACTTTTTAAGAGGGAAGGTTAATGTATCTACGCTTTTATTGGCATAAAAGCATGCAATTCATCTAGGAAATGATTGAATTGCTCAATATTCATTTGTTGAGCAGAATCCGATAAAGCGACTGCAGGATCTGGGTGTACTTCCGCCATAATACCATCTGCACCAATGGCGAGTGCAGCCTTTGCAGTTGGCAATAACAAGTCACGTCTACCCGTTGAATGAGTAACATCGACCATTACCGGTAAATGTGTTTCTTGCTTTAAGATAGGAACAGCTGAAATGTCTAACGTGTTTCTCGTAGCTTTTTCGTAAGTTCTAATTCCACGTTCACAAAGAATGATCTGACCATTACCTCGTGAATTAATATATTCAGCAGCATTTATAAACTCCTCAATCGTTGCTGCTAACCCTCGCTTTAACAAGACAGGCTTATTTACAGAACCCGCTGCTTTAAGTAATTCAAAGTTTTGCATATTTCGAGCACCAATTTGTATAACATCAATGTATTCAATTGCTTCTTCAATATCAGCAGGATTTACAATTTCGCTAATAACCGCTAAATCATATTCTGTCGCTACTTTTTTAAGAATCTTTAAACCTTCTAATCCTAAGCCTTGGAAATCATATGGTGATGTTCTTGGTTTAAATGCTCCACCTCTTAGAAGCTTTAAGCCTCTAGCTTTCACGGCCTCTGCTACCTTCGCAGTTTGTTCATAGCTCTCGACTGCACATGGACCAAATATAAAATGTGGTTTTCCATCACCAATCATTTCGCCTTTAAGATTAACGATTGTATTTTCTGGCTTCTTTTTTCTTGAAACTAACAAAGCTTTACGATGATCGTTTTCTTGTAACTCTAAACCCGCCTTAAAGATTTCTTTAAAGATATGTTGCAGAGTAGAAGTTTCAAATGGACCCTCATTTTCAGTAGCAATTTTATCAAGCATATATCTCTCACGAACAGGGTCGAATCGATTAACCCCCTGGGTTTCTTTTACCTTACCAATTTCTTTAACAATTTTCGCGCGCTCATTTAAAAGTGTTAGCAGTTTTAAATTCACATCATCTAATTGTTCTCTTAGCTGATCTAGCTCAACATTACTCATCTCAAACATCCTTTCTATTTGTTTAAATAACTTTGAAAATATGGTACATTTCTATTAATTAGAATTTATTATAAACGATATATAAATCGTTGTCACGAATTCCACTTTATTAATTAAACGCTTTTAAGCGATAAAGTATTATATGTATGTACTAAGGTAGAGGTGATGCTTCCATGCAGGAACAGCCTATTATTTTTTCACTTGATATAGGTACAAGGTCCGTAGTTGGCCTTATTATTAAAAAAGTTAATGATTTATATGAAGTCATTGATATTGAGTCTATTGAGCATTCTGAACGGTCAATGGTAGATGGGCAAATTCATGATGTACGATCGGTTTCAAATGTCATTACACAAGTAAAGCATAAGTTGGAGCAGAAACATGGGCCACTACATAAGGTGTGTGTTGCAGCAGCAGGCCGTGCTTTAAAGACAGAAAGGGCTAAAGTGACTCTTGATATAAAACGGAAGCCGCTGATTCAAAAAGAAGATATCCTTCACATGGAATTAAGTGCTGTACAACAAGCACAATTTGCCCTTGCTTCTAAGTATACGGATGAAAACAATCATTATTACTATTGTGTAGGTTATTCGATCATGCATTATCACTTAGATGGAGAAGAGATTGGGAACCTAATGGACCAACAAGGTGAAGAAGCATCTGTAGAAATTATTGCAACCTTCTTGCCAAAAATTGTTGTGGAATCATTACTATCTGCCTTGCAACAATCTGGATTAGAAATGGAAGCACTTACCTTAGAGCCAATTGCGGCAATTAATGTTCTGATTCCGCCTTCAATGAGAAGACTAAACGTTGCTCTAGTTGATATTGGTGCAGGAACATCTGATATCGCTATTACTGATGAAGGAACAGTCGTCGCATATGGGATGGTTCCGATTGCCGGAGATGAGATAACTGAGGCAATCAGCGATGAGCTATTGTTAGATTTTCCATTAGCTGAAAAGGCAAAGCGCGACTTATATACACATGAAAACATCCTAATTGAAGATATTCTTGGTTTTGAAACCGAAATTTCACGATTGGATGTTATTAATAAGATAACAGATACAATAGATCTGTTAGCAAATTCTATTTGCCAAGAAATCCTACGTTTAAATAGAAAGTCACCAAAGGCGATTATGCTAGTAGGTGGTGGAAGCCTAACACCTGAGCTTCCGAAAAGAATAGCTAACATGTTAGAACTACCTGAAAATAGAGTAGCTATAAGAGGCATTGATGCCATTAAGAATATCAAGTTAGCCGATCACCTATTACGAGGACCTGAACTCGTGACACCGATTGGTATAGCGATTGCTTCTGGACAAAGCCCAGTTCAATATCTTACGGTATATGTAAACGATCGCCCAGTTAGGTTATTTGATATGAAGCAACTAACTGTTGGTGATTGTTTACTTGCTGCTGGAATTAATATGAACAAGCTCTATGGTAAACCTGGGATGGCTATTATGATTACTTTAAATAATCGTGAATATACAATACCAGGTAATCATGGGTTAGCCCCAACTTTGCTGATCAATGGCACACCCTGCATGTTAGATTCTCTAGTAAGGAATGGTGATCAGCTATTAGTAGAAAAAGGTGAAGACGGAAAAGCAGCTTCCATTACAGTTAGTGAGCTAGTTGATGAACCTCCCACAAAAAGTATCGTCTTAAACGAAAGGCTAGAAAAAATAAGAGCTACTATAATGAGGAACGGAAAACCAATCCATGCCACTGATTTTGTAAAGGATCATGACAATCTCACCTATCATTTCCCAGAAACCATTGAAGAAATTTTAAACAGCATAAATGCTTCTAATCTTACCCAACTACTGAAACCATTCTCAGTAAGTGTAAACAGTAGAAAAGTCTCCTTACATTCTCATAGTGGAAAAATAGTTAAAAACAAACGTGAAGTGCCGAAAGAATCAGGTTTTATCGATCAGGATATAGTTGAAATCGTAGCTGGTCCTCCTCTTCTTGTTAAAGAATTGGCAGAGCACCTTCAGCTAATATTGACAGATTCCACCACTGTGTTTTTTAGAGGAGAAAAAATTACGTTAACAAGAGAGTCTGTTAAGATACTTAAGGATGGAGCAGTATTAAAGGAAACAGATATCATTGAAAATGGAGACTCTATACAAACAGTAACCACTAAAACAAGTCCCTTTATATTTCAAGACATTTTTAGGTTCATTGATTTAGAGCTTCCTACTATCGGAATTAAAGGTTTTAAACTTCTACGTAACGAAAAGGAAGTAGGCTTTGACGAGACACTTGTTCCTGGAGATCAACTGGATATTGTTTTTTAGTTTCTGTATATAAAAGTATGTTGAAATAAAAAAACATAAATAAAGACTAAGCCAACGCTACTCACTAGGAATTGCGATTGCTTAGTCTCTTTTTTCGTTAATCAATGTGACTTAGCCTGTTTATTCCAGACTTTCTTCTGCATAATTATGGTTACTATTCCTATGATTAATACAAATACCGCACTAAACACAAGACCTAACCGAATGGTCTCTTCCATCAGAGTACCACTAATTGCAGCCAGAATTAGGAGGATACCAGTAAAGGCTAGTATTTTCCCCCAAGCTTTTACTTTTAATATTTTAAGACCCGAAATAATAATAAATGACCAATTTAGTAAAATCAATATACCAGCAGCGGTTGTGATATACTCATAAATTTTTCCTGGTAGCAAGAAAGCCGTAATGATTGATGCAATTAATCCTGCAGTTGCTAATGCTAATGATGGGAGAGGAAGGTCCTTCCACTTCTTAAGTTTTTTAGAAAATAGCTTAGGTGCGTCTCCACTATCAGCTAGCGTAACTAAAAGAGTCGTTACTCCGAACAGTGCGGCTGTCATTGTTGAGAATCCAGCAATGATAATTGCCCCATTAAACACATGCGGGAAAAAATCTAAGTTATACTGAGATAAGGCTGTCACAAAAGGACTTTCCTTATGAGTAAAAGCACCATGCTTTGCTAGAATAACCGCTAGTCCCAGTGATGCAACGTAAATAGTAACAAGTAAGATTAACATGATAATTCCCGCTTTAGGAGAATCTTCTTTATTCTTTAGCTTTGTTGCTAGGAGACCAATGACTTCAATTCCCCCATAAGCATAAAATGCATAAATTAAAGAAGCCCAAAACCCTTTAAATCCTTCTGGAAATAATTCTTTTGTTGTATTTGGAAAACTAGGTGTTTTAGGGTCTCCACCAATCCAGCCAAATAAGGCTGCAACTGCTAAAATAATAAACATGATAATGGCTGCTGTTTTTATAATGGCAAATAAGTTTTCTGCCTTATTAAAGCCATTGGCCCCTGTTAAAACCACAATAATTGATAGGATGGCATAACCAGAAGCAAAAATCCAAAGTGGGACATTGGGAAACCAAAACCTTGAAAGAATTGAAAGTGCTGTAAGTTGACTCCCCATTATAAGTATATTTGATCCCCAGTAATTCCAACCACAACTAAATCCTGCCCATCTTCCATATGCTTTGTTCGCATAATAACAAAACGAGCCCTCTTGTGGATCTTGAGCCGTCATTTTTGCTAACAAATTATATACAATGTATGTCCCTATTGCTGCTAATATAAATGAGAAAACGATAGATGGCCCTGTAACTTTAATACCAATAGCAGAACCTAAGAAAAATCCAGTTCCAATTGTACAGCCCACACCGATTAATGATAACTGCCACCATTTAAGTGTACCTGCGCCACCTTTTTTTCCCTGACCTGAATTTTCATTAGGAACAAAGAAATCCAAACTATATCCCTCCTTTATCTTTTTAGAATTCCTCTAGATAAATGTAAAGGGATGATTTTACTCCGAATCACTGTCGCTCTTCAGGCCTGGCAAAGATCTGTATATTTGTGTATAAAGACTTCCTTGTACAATATTCTCTTCCATAAACTCAGTGATAAGCTCTTTATACTCTTCATCTTCAAACATTTTTTTGCTTTGTAGTTCCATCTCGGCTAGTCCTTCAAAGATAGACAAAAAGGAATATTGAAAGTCTTCACCTGAGATTGGAGACAATATTTCGGTTTTGTGATCATAGTGTTCATTGCGATAATTTTGAATGGTTCTCACATTCTTAATCGCTTCACTTAACTGATCCTGTTTAATTTCAAATGTTTGATAAACGTATACTGACATAGTCACCCTCCAGATTTATATAGACATCATGCTTAGAGTAACCTGCAGGTGATACTCGTATTCATGCACTGGAGATAGTAAAGCTATCCGAATATGTGCGCAACCTCCTGTTGCAACAAGGGGTATTGACCGAGGAAAAAGCGGATTCTTTTTTCAAGGGGCTGGGTGCGGGAGGCGAATTACTATGCAAAGGCTTTGTTAAAACTTAATTCCTATTATCAATAAAAAAACTAGGAGATTTCCTAGTCCTTTCTAAATTTTTTTAATAATAAATGAACAATTATGAGCGATAATCCTACGGTTAAACCTAGTAGTCCACCTACCTGTCCTCCTAATTCATAACCACGAGCACCATTAAAAATAAAATCCTCAAAATGGTTTCCACCAACATTCATACCTAAGAAAAATCCCATAATCGTCAATGCCAACACAAAAATTAAATATATCGTTAATACCTTCAAAATGTCACCCCATTATTTTATTTTGATGAAAAATGCCTCTATTTCTTCTTTATTGAACGAACTCCCAATTCTATAATCATTATGATTGATTATTCTATAATGTTTAGAAATAATGTTTTGTTGTAATTTATATAGTTCTGAAGAATTGATTTCTCTCCACCATACATGTCCGCCTAATGTTTTCTCCTTGACTTCTAAAATGTTCTCGTGAGCAATAGTTTCTAAAATTTCTATTGGGGAATCACCCAAAGTTGATTCTAATATAGAACTCGTTCTAAACAACGCACATAATGCTACAGTTGTAGTCCAATTCGCATGTATTCTACCCTTTTCAATTTGTACAAGTGTTTTTTTAGAAATTCCTAGTATTTCTGCCATTTTATCTTGTGTATAATCTACTTCTACCCTAATTAATTTAAATTTACTACTTAACAACTCGATTAACTCTTCCTTTGTCATTTTGTTATTTTCCTTTTTTGAGTAATAAAATTCCATTAATCATAATGATTATGAAAAATGATGCAATATAAATCATAGCTCCGTTAACTTGACTGAACCCATCCGATGCAACGATAAACCACCAAATTACACCGGCAGATAATATGAGCAAGCTTAATAAGGTTGGAACAAAAAACCTTAATGTATTGCTAGTTATTTTTCTACTTTTTCTTATAAATACAATAGAACTCATTAATGCTATAGCAATGATTGAGAAAAATAATAAAGTTTCCATTATCATCACCTTTTCTCCTTTTAGTGTAATTTTACACTAAAGGAAACATTTGTCAATTGTGTTTTTCCCATTTTATTGAAATAAAAAAAGAAAAGAAAAAAACCAAATCACAATAAATTGTGATTTGGCCTTTTTTGATTTATTGACTATCTAATTGCTTCTGTTAAAGAACGATTAGTGATTTTCCAATGAGAAGCATTCCAAACCACTTCACCATTTTTAAAAAATAAGGCTTGTGGTGATTCATGCTTGATTTCATGTTTTTCAGCTATGTAGTTTGAAAGATCACGCTCTTCTTGAACATAAAGATAAAAGGTTGGTACGTCAGCATGATCGTTAACAAATTTTTCATATTCATCAAATGCAGCTGTACTAACTGGACAAGTTAGACTGTGCTTAATCACTAAGAACTCCGACGTACTTACCTTTATATTCTCAAATTGTTCTATGGTTGAGACTCTAGTTTTCATGTTCATTCCTCCACCCAATAGTTAGATAGGTGAAGGAACTTTCTATGTCTCCACCTTCTTTAATCCATCTATATTCCTATAAAAGGTTCTTTTCTTGTTCATTTATTTTAGCTTGTTCCGCAACCTCTTCTAGCAATTCCTCACCTGTGTCTTCAAGCTCATTCAGGACATCTTCCTTCACAGCTGCAGCCTCATCACTAAGTTCTTCTGTTGTGATTTTTACCTTATCTGTAAGCTGAGACGTTTGTTCTGAAACTGCTTGGGATAAGCTAATCGTCTTTTGCTTTGCGTATTCTGCAAGCTCAGATCCCTTATCTAAAGCAATTGATGTGTATCCACTTGTCTTATCCTTTACCACCATAGCCTGTTCATTTAAATCTTCTCGTAATTCTTTACCTGATTTTGGGGCTAAAAATAATGCAGTTGCTGCACCAGCTAGTCCACCTATAAAAGCACCTAATACAAAATTTCTTCCTGATCCACCTTGATTTTTAGTCATATTAAACTCCTCCTTCATAATCTCGATTTACTTCGGTTACTGTTTGTGTTCTCTTCTTTTCTTTCCATCTATTCCAGACATCAATGGCTGCATTGCCCCATTGAATGGCTTGGGTAATTTTTTCACTATTTATTTCTGCCTTTTGAGTAATAGAGGAAGAAACATTTTTGAGTGATACATTAAATTTTTGAACCGATTCTCCTATTTCCTTTACCGAATGTACCACAGAACTTAAAGATTCAGTTTTCTGTTGTAGATCTTCTGCAAGCCTATTAGTCTTTGTAAGCAATTCGGTTGTTTCCTTGGTAATTCCCCGCATTTGCTTCTCTAAGTCTCCTACTGTACCTGTTAGCTGTTTAAGTGATCCCTGTAAGGCTGACAGTGTTCTCGAGATATAAATAACCAAGATAAAAAAAGAAATTGCGATGATTGCTGCACTTACATAAAGCAAATTAATCCACACACTTGTTACCCCTTTCTATGCACCATGTTCACGTTCTATACTAACTTTACCCATATCTAACCTAAATGAAACATTATATTCATATAAGAGAACATTAGTATAAGTTACTCTTCTACAACCTTCTATATGAAACCATATATTCCTTCTTTTTCTGCAAGGAAAATTGATTACAACAGCATTTTAACTTAAATTCGGTTACAATATCTATATATTACATAAAGAGGTGTTTAAAAATGAAAGATCCTAGAATTGAAACACTAGCCAAAAATTTAATTAATTACTCTTGCAGACTACAAAAGGGTGAAAAAGTACTTATCGAGAATTTCGGTTTACAGCGTGAGCTTGTTACAGCTTTAGTAAAAGAAGCTTATGCTGCTGGTGCTCTTCCGTTTGTATCTTTAAAAGATCAAAGCGTTGATCGTACACTTCTTATGGGAGCACAAGAAGAGCAATATGAAATGATGGCCCAATTTGAAGCAAATGTAATGAGCAATATGGACGCTTATATAGGGCTTCGCTCTGGTGATAACATTTCAGAGCAATCAGATGTTCCAAGTGAAAAAATGGCGATACACGGAAAGACGATTGGAAAGAGGGTTCATCGTGAAATAAGGGTACCAAAAACAAAATGGGTGGTACTACGATACCCGAATTCATCTATGGCACAGCTCGCTAAAATGAGTACAGAAGCATTTGAAGACTTCTACTTTGATGTTTGTAACCTTGATTATGGAAAGATGAGTCAAGCTATGGATGGCCTAGTGGAACTTATGAATAAAACGGATAAAGTGAGAATTACTGGACCTGGAACTGATTTATCTTTTTCCATTAAGGATATACCTGCAGTAAAATGTGCGGGAGAAATGAACATTCCTGACGGTGAGGTATATACTGCACCTGTACGTGATTCAGTAAACGGAGTCATTACCTATAATACTCCATCACCATATCATGGTTTTACTTTTGAAAACGTTAAGCTTACCTTCGAAAATGGAAAGATTGTGAACGCAACAGCAAATGATTCAGAACGAATTACAAAGATTTTTGATACTGATGAAGGCGCTAGATATATTGGTGAATTTGCAATTGGAGTCAATCCGTATATCCTACACCCTATGCAGGACATTCTTTTTGATGAGAAGATCGATGGTAGCTTCCATTTTACCCCGGGTCAAGCCTATGAGGATGCTTGGAATGGAAACAACTCCAATATCCATTGGGATATGGTAAATATTCAACGTCCGGAATATGGTGGAGGAGAGATTTACTTCGATGATGTATTAATTCGAAAAGATGGTCGGTTTGTTATACCTGAACTGGAGGCTTTAAACCCAGAGAACTTAAAGTAATTTAAAGAAGCAAGTCATTCCTATATATTAATTGCTTTTCTATACTTGAATCCTCTATACAAAAAGGCGTTACAATCATGAATAGATTGTAACGCCTTTTTCATTACACATATGACTTTTCGTAAGCACTTTGGAACTTTTGAATATCTCCCGCTCCCATGAAGATTAACACGCTATCACGATGAGCTCTAAGAATATCGATACTTTCTTCAGAAATTACACTTGAGTTTTCAATTTTATTTTTTAGGTCATCAATTGTTAATTCACCTTGCTGTTCTCTGGCAGAGCCAAATATATCACATAAATACACCTTATCAGCAAGGTTTAAGCTATCGGCAAACTCTTGTAAGAAGGTTTGCGTTCTAGTGAACGTATGTGGCTGGAAAATCGCCACAATCTCACGATCAGGATACTTCTGGTTAGCCGCTTCTAACGTTACCTTAATTTCAGTTGGATGGTGAGCATAATCATCAATTAAGATTTGGTCACCCATTTCCTTTTCGGTAAAGCGACGTTTAACGCCCTTATGTGTTTTTAATTGAGCAGAGATTGTTTCAGCAGGCATTCCTTCATAGTGACAAATCGCAATTACTGCTAAAGAATTCAATACATTATGATCACCAAACGCCGGAATTTCAAACGATGCATAATAGTTATTGCGAACAAATACATCGAAAGAAGTACCTGTTGTGGATTTCACAACATTTCTTGCTTGGAAATCATTATCCTCATGAAATCCATAAAAGATCACTGGGACATTTGCCTGTATTTTCTGAAGATATTCATCATCTCCGCAAGCGATGATTCCTTTTTTAACTTGGAGAGCCATTTCTTGAAAGGCATCAAATACATCTTCAATGTCTTTAAAATAATCAGGGTGGTCAAAGTCAATATTTGTCATAATGGCATAATCAGGATGATAGGACAAAAAGTGACGACGATATTCGCATGCTTCTACAACGAAATATTTACTATCCGCTGTACCTTTACCCGTGCCATCTCCTATTAAATAAGAAGTAGGGAAGGCCCCTGAAATAACATGAGCTAATAAACCAGTCGTTGACGTTTTCCCGTGAGCACCTGTAATGGCTACACTTGAAAATTTCTGCATAAATTCCCCTAGAAACTTAGGATAACGAACAACAGGTATACCTTCTTTTAAAGCCTCATCTATTTCCTCATGACTATCAGGATATGCATTTCCTGCAATTACCGTCATTGGGGGTTTTATATTCTCTCGATTAAATGGAAGGATGGGAATTCCACGTTCTTCCAAAGCTGCTTGAGTAAAAAAGTATTTCTCCACATCTGAACCCTGTACTTCAAAGTTCATATCGTGAAGGACCTGTGCTAAAGGGCTCATACCTGATCCTTTAATTCCTACAAAGTGGTAAACTGTCATATAAAGAACCTCCAATATTGAATCAATGCAACGGTCTATCTGTAAGACAGTATATGTTATTCATCTAGTTTTGAGATTGTCCAGTACTTCTGTCATCCTATGTATAAAATCACTTTCATATTATAACATTGATTTTATGATTATACATCAATGCCAAAAGTAGTAAGTTATATATTTTCTTCCGAGTTTGTCCTTTGCAAGACAGTATAATAAGCATACTTAGATTAGAACTAGAAAAACGTACTAGAAAGAAAAGAGAAACTGATAGTCCATCTATCAGCTCCTTACTCGCTCAATCACTTTTCTACTCTTACTCGACTAATTCAAGGCGTGGATTTGGTCGAAGTCTTCGTCCCGCCTTTGCCTCAGCTTTTCCATTTAACTCTACATTATCACCAGTGAAGCCTACACTAATCTTTAGTAAACTTCCTCCTACACCATACATATCTACTGGAACACTTTGTTCTTCAAATTCCTGAATTCGTTTTTCATTAAATCCACCGCTAACAACAATTTTGACATGCTGATAGCCTGCGAGATCTAAAGCTTCTCGTAATGCAAAAATTAACGGAGGATTAACTCCTCTTGGATCAAATGTACCTAACACTTCAGGATGACGAATGAAATATTGATCAATCATCGTTCTTGAAGTATCAATTCGAACAGCCTTGAGCTTTTCTCCAAACTCGTTAGCGGCTTTTAACGCATCTGTTATTACATCATTGTTATAGTCCACGAGGACAATCAGTTCGTCTTCTGGGAACACATCATGATAGGCCTTCGCCGCTTCAACAACATCACCATTAAATAATTGAATCAGGGCATGAGGCATGGTCCCCATTCCTTTTTTGCCCCACCATTCATTCATAGCGTGAGTGGCCTGAGCTTTCGAGCCACCAATAAATGCAGCATAGCCATCTCCGGCCTGTTGAGTGAAATGATCATCACGGTCACCCATGAATATGACTGGTTTCTGAACTCCACTTATACCCGCTGATTTCATCACATTATACACATTAGTCGATACGGATGTACGTCTTGCCAAAATGCCATCAATAATACCTTCTAGGTAACCAAAATACTGATAAGGACCCTTGATGGTTAGTACCGTTTCAAATGGACTAATTTTATCGCCATCTTTTAAAGAATGGATTTCTAATTCTTCTGGATGATCTGCAAAAGTTTTTATTAACGCAATGACCTCATCAGTCCCGCATAATACAGCATTTTCTTTTTGAAAGAACTGCATGGTTACTATATTGTTTGGTTTATGTTTTTTGACAATCTCTCTTGTCTTTAGAAAGTAAACAGCTGAAAACCAGCCGTCCCTTACTCGTTCATCAAATTTAAAGGTTTGATTTGTTAATCTTTTAATTTTACCTTGTAGCTTTAACTCAATTTCTTTCATGCCTAGACCCCTATCTACCTTTAGACCTTAGTTTTAACGATTCTATAGTTAAATATTTCAAATTCTTAAAGTTTTTGTCTATATTTTGACCAACTCACGTTTTTTTCTCAATTCTATAGCTGTTTTTATACACTTTGTTGATAGGTTCGTTCCATTGCGCTCCACTATCAGCTAAAAAACATTCTTAAAAATAACCTTTAAGAATTAGTCCTAATTATTTTGTTGCTTTTCAACCAATTGGTCTTCTGTGATGAGTACGTCTCTTGGCTTGCTTCCTTTTTGTTCGGAGATAAAGCCTTGTTCTTCCATCATTTCGATTAGACGCGCTGCCCGGTTGTAACCAATTCTGAATCGACGCTGCAAACTTGATGAGGATGCTCCACCTTGATCAATGACGAATTCACAGGCTTCAAGAAATAGCTCATCTTCTTCTTGGATAAATGTATTTGCTTTTGAAAGTAACTCTTGTTGTTCAAATAAATATTCTGGTTTTTGCTGTGCTTTTGCAAATGAAACAGCTTTTTCGATTTCTTGATCTGAAACGAAGTTGCCTTGTAGACGATATGGCTTAGAAGAGCCATTCTCTAAAAATAGCATATCCCCTTTACCTAATAACTTGTCAGCACCAATTGAATCAATAATTGTACGCGAGTCTACTTGAGAAGAAACTGAAAAGGCAATTCTAGTTGGAATATTAGCCTTAATAAGCCCAGTTATAACATCCACAGAAGGGCGTTGAGTGGCTAATAACAGATGAATTCCACATGCACGAGCTTTTTGAGCTATTCTACAAATGGATTCTTCCACGTCTCCTGGTGCGACCATCATCAAATCAGCCAGCTCATCAATCACAATAACTAGAAATGGCATTTCTCCTGAAGGTTCATTATGTTCCCGAACAAGTTCATTGTATCTAGAAATATCCCTAACTCCTGTATGAGCAAATCTCTCATAACGTCTTTCCATTTCCTCAACCGCCCATTTTAGAGCGGCTGTTGCAGCCTTTACATCCGTAATAACAGGACTAACTAAGTGAGGAATCTCATTATATGGAGCTAATTCAACCATTTTAGGATCGATCAGTAAAAGCTTTACCTCACTTGGAGTAGCCTTATAAAGCAGGCTGATTAACATCGCATTAATACAAACACTCTTACCAGAACCCGTTGCTCCTGCAATTAAGCCATGAGGCATCTTTTTCAAGTCCGTTACTATTGGCTTACCAGAAATATCTAGACCAAGAGCAACTGTTAAAGGTGATGGATTACCTCTAAATGCTTGACTACTAATGATTTCACTTAATAATACTGGTTTGCTTTTTTTATTCGGTACCTCAATTCCAATCGTGTTCTTTCCTGGAATGGGCGCCTCCATACGAATATCCTTTGCCGATAGCGATAATTTTATATCATCTGATAAATTTGTGATCTTATTCACTTTTACTCCAGGCTCAGGGTGGACCTCAAATCTAGTAACGGAAGGACCTTGAGTAACATTGACCACCTTTGCCCTTACATTGAAATGATGAAGAGTAAGGTCTAGTAGTTCCTGTTGTTCAATTAACCATTGATCATCAACATTCACATCATGCTTTGGCATCGTCAAGAAATGAAGTGGTGGAAATTGATAATTCATTTTCCTCTGTTCTGATTTCTCGTTAGCTATGATCTGATGTTGCTTATCATTTTGGTTTATATTTTGATTGATACCTAGAATCTCTTCTTGCTTGATATCTTGGGAATCAACTTTATCACGCAACTTCTCTCGATCCTGTTTTAACATAACCACGTTAAAGGGAACATACCTTTTGGGTGAATTGGAAGATTCTTCTGGAGAGGTTTGTTTCAACTCTTCTTCCAATTCTTCTTGCGGTTCATTTTCATCAGACTCTAGCATTGCATCACTGATGTTTGTTGAGTCATACTGATTGATATCCTCTGTATGTATAACCTCTTCGTTATAAGTTTGTTCTTCTGTATTTCCTTGGGACAAAGCTATCTCTTCCTGATCATGCCATTCAATCAATTCATCTACTAATACATGATCGACATTTAGCTGAGATATGTCTTCTCGATCCATTTCATCTTGCAATAATAAAGAATTATTGAGATTCTCCGTTATTGGAGGTACGTATGAGGAAGATAATTCAAATTCTATAATAGCCTGTTGCTTCTCCTCTTTTAGCGTGCTGTGATAGCCGTGAACCGGAGACGGAACATCAGTCGCCTTAAATGCCTCCTTAGTTTTACTCTTACTAGCAACCTGTTTTTGTTTAATAGGTGTAGGTTTTGTTATTGGGGTGGCCCCCTCATTTTTCTTTCGTCTAGGTCTTCTATCAATATGTTTTTTTACCTCATCATCCGATATTAACGGAAAACGAAAATTCCCTTTTGGATATTGATAGCTAACTCTAGCACTCATACTACCTTCTTCTTGTTGAAGGTTAAACTTAGAGGAACCTTTGTTAACTTGCGGTGTCTCCTCCTTTTTAGAAGATTCGTCACCAGCCATGAATTTATAAAAGCCTTTAATATATTTAAACATGCAACCACTCTTTCAAAAATAAAGTGAACTTTCTGTTAGTGCAAGTAATACAACAACGCCGCTAATCATTACTAAATTTATTAGAGGATTTTTCACACTAACCATTTACTAAAACTCCGCTGTAGATTTAGCTACCTTTTTGTCGGATAAAAGGTTTTCTCTTCTATTTTATCAAGAAATCTCGTACTTTGGGGAACAAATAATAATCCCATTTTAATAAACAACCAAAAAAACAAAAAACACTAGCAAGATAACTAGTGCTTTCTGTTTACTTAAACTCTTGTCCTACCACAAAACGATCTTCTAGAACAAGGATTCCTTTCTCTTCAGGAGCATTTGGTAGATCAAGCTCACGTGCAGAGCAAATCATTCCTGATGAAGCAATCCCTCTTAACTCTGCGTCCTTTATGATTAGGCCACTTGGCATAACTGCTCCTACTTTAGCAACTACCACTTTTTGCCCCTCATCTACATTTGGTCCCCCACAAACAATTTGAAGTACCTGCTCTCCAACATCCACCTTACAAACATTTAACTTATCAGCATCAGGATGCTTTACTTTCTCTGTTACCAAGCCTACTACAAATTTAGGAGATAGATCTACCTCTAACGTTTCGTCCCATCCGTTTTGCTTTAACACATCTTGAATGGATTGGACTAACTCCTTAGTCAAAGCAACACTCCCAACATCAGTAAGCTTTATGTACGTGGACGCTTGGAATATATTATAGCCGACCGTTCCATTGGTTTCGCTATTAAAAATACGAGTGACGTTACCTTTTGTTTCAAAAGACTTTAATTCTCTGTTTACATCTTTTAATGCTATTAATAACGTATCGCTAATTCCTTCTTCATTGTAAAAAACGTTCATGTTCTTCAACCTTTCCTTGGCTTATTCTTCCCTAAAATGAAAATAGGTTCTAATTGACCATCTGCGTATAAAAAGGATAAAGCGGTGATTGGGACAAGTCCATTTGTGAAAAAGCTCATATTCATTTGCGCTAAAATATCATATCCGGTTTCATTTCGAATATCAGCAATAATAAGAACATCTTGGTGTGGTACTGCAACAGCCATTTTCCCTTGTACCTGTTGCTCATATTTATCTAATAATGATTCATTTAGAATTCTACTTGCATCATAGCCATCATTGGTATTCAAAAAGTAGAAAATGTTTCCGGCTACTTCATCCTCTTTCACTTTCACAGGTAGTGATCTTACATTAAAGGTGGCAATTTGTTTAATCTGCTCTGTTTGCCAACCTTCTTTAGCCATCATTTTCTCGTCAACTAATTTATAGGTTTTTCCTAGATCGACTGCATAATAAATTCTTGTTTCCGCTGTGTGTTCTGTAAAAAGGAGTTTTTTTCCCTCTTTCGTTTCAGTTGGAAACGACGTGGAACGAATAACGGGAAAAATTTGCTTTTCCTTACCTGTTAAGTCATCATTCCGTCGTAAAGCCAGCAACGACTCTTCTATATAATAAATAACCTCGTCAATCGCTGCTTCCTTATTTACTTCCCATTTACTAATAATTCCTGGTAATGAAACGGTCACACCTTTATCAAATTCCTTATCAATCACCTTTAATGTATCCTGCTTAGGATGATAGCTAGTCGACCAATCAGGGTTTGTTAGTCTTTCCTGTAACAGCTGCTTCATTTTTATACTTGTCATCTTCATTTTGGTCTACTCCCTCCATGCAAGGCCTTACAATTTAGTTAAAAAATCCTCTATTTCTTCTTTCGTTTTACGGTCCTTACTAACAAACCTACCTACTTCTTCTCCAGATTTATATGCGATAAAGCTAGGAATACCAAAAACATCTAATTCAATACAAAGATCTAAAAATTGATCACGATCCACGTAATAAAAAGAGAAATCAGTAAAAGAGTTTTCTAGTTCTGGCAGAACAGGTTCTATTACACGACAATCCGGACACCAGTCAGCGGAAAATAATAATACAGTATTTTCCTTAATAATCTCTTTATACTGTTCTGTACTTTCTAGTTTCTTCATCAAACTTTCACTCCTCTTAGACAACACTCTAGTTTCTATATTATATCTGTACCTGCTATTCATTACAAAATTATCGACTTGTAAAAGAAACACAACAATTCGTTCCCAGACTAAAATGTAAGGTCACCAAAAAACAGAAAACCCTAGTATCCACTAGGGTTTTAATCTTACAGAGTTAGCGATAAGCATCATTTTTTCAGCACTTTCAGCAATTTTACTTTTATCCGTCACGGTTGTTAGTTTAGTCCCACCTACACCAACGACGACCTCATATTGTTCTTCTTCAATTTCGTAAACAAGGATAAAGCCAAAACTATCTTCATTTTCATAAGTTTTATTAAGTAAATACTGTTCATCAAGTAAGGATGATTCATATAGGATACGACTAGTCTTTTCTTCGAAGGCATTTACAAAAAGAATATAAGCTTGGTTACCTTCGGTTAAGATAATATTAAATTCATCGGAGCTTTCTGGTTCGATGGAATCAGGAAGAAAATACGTAAACTCATCTTCTTCAATGTTTACTCCCTTTGGTCCTGCTTCAAAAGCCTCATTCGTTACAATTTCTGTTTCCGCAAGTTGATCCTCAATAGTTGCACATCCTACCAAAAATAGAATGGCAAATGTTATATATATAAGTTTATAATTTCTCACTAGAATCCCCCTTATATCATACACACACTCTTCTATAATAACTCTATTAAAAACAATGTTTCAAGTATAAATATAAGATTGTAAAAGTTCATTATGATAATATTATAGTGAAAAACAATACAAGCCTAACCTACAAAAAATAGGAGGATTGAATCATATGGAATTAGTTGTATATTTAGCTGGGGAAATTCATAGTAACTGGAGAGAAGAAATAAAGGAAAAGTCTAAAGGCCTTCCCTTAAAGTTCGTAGGACCTATGCTAGACCACGATCGCTCAGATCATATAGGCGAAGAGATAATTGGAAAACAATTATCTAGCATTCACAAAGATGAAGCTGCTTCTGCTATTAATAACTTGAGAACAGAACTTCTGTTGGGCAAGGCAGACGTTGTCATTGCACTGTTTGGGTCCAAATATAAGCAATGGAATACAGCTATGGATGCTAGCAAAGCACTTACCTTACAAAAACCACTCATACTGGTCCGTCCTGAGGATCTTCATCACCCGCTTAAAGAATTATCTAATAAGGCCAATGTCACTGTTGAAAACGTCGATCAGGCAATACAAGTCTTAAAATATATATTTGAATAAAAGGTTCCAATTAAAACTACATAGATAAATCTTAGAACAGTCCAACAGGAAAGAGGGGCTGTTTCTTTTTATAGATGAATGAATGGTTAGAAATAAAATAGGCTATTAAAAATATCGAATAATAGGCTATGCAGAAAAATGGAGCAATAATTTTATTTAAAATGAATGGTTTCTATTCAATTGGTCATGTTATTACCAACAAATCCGTTCCGGAGGGGGTCTGTTAATGTTAACCGAAGATCAGATATATTTCTTTGGTGATATCCTTTTCTATGGTTTAGACCTTTTAATTTACACGATGCTGATTGGTCTCATAATTTGGATGTTTACAAAGGAAGCAAAGGAAGTTAGAAGAGAACGAAATCAAATGATGAAGGAAAAAGGTTATAGTGGAGTCATGCTTGAAGGATTTCGTACATTGATTAATCCTAGACTTCTACTTCAAGAAATAAAAAAGACCCATCTTGAAATGAAACAAGGCTCCAAACTTCGTTATTATTCTATATGGCTAGCAGTACCGACTATTTTTATATACTTTCTATTTCTGTTTTTATATATTCAATTTCTTGGACCATGGCTATTACGTACTATATAAATAAAGGGATATGTAAATATCCCTTAAAACCGTGTTCATGTTTTCTAGCTTTGAGCAATTTTGTTAGCTAGAATGGTTATTTTTATAAAATTGGTATTGTCCTGCTAGAAGCTTAACAATATGCGCAAACATCTCCTTACGGTTCACAAGGTCACCTGTAAAAACTCCGATTGCACCTTCAAGCTTTCGAACATCTCTTTTCTTCGCAAAAGCATCCATAACAGGTCCTAATTCTTTACCATTTCGTAATTCATAGGCTACCTCTTCTGGTAAACGAATTCTGGCACCTCCTGCAACAGTCAAGAAGCCAAACCGATCAACTAATGCTCCCCAGTTACATAGATAAAGTCCAGAAGACATCTCGACAACGCCGCCTTCCAATCCAATCCCAAGCTCCGTTTCCCCTAATTCCATTGCATGACGCGCACGGTTACTAGCACCCTCTAACGTTTCTTCATCTGTGAAAGGTTGATCTGACACATTAGAAGGTACAGGAAGGCTTTTCACTTCACTATTTTCAAATATACTTTTAATAGCCTCAACCTTAGCAAAATTGGTTGAGCCAACAGTTATCGTCATCATTTTTAGGTAATCCTCCTATTTGATTGTGGAATGCATTGACTTTTTATAACAAATGAAAAAGAGAAGCCATGGCTTCTCTTTTCCCCATCATTAGCTATTCTGGCGAATCGAATCTACTGTAGCTTGATCTGTAGATTTAACTAGCTTTACTAATAGCTCTTTTGCAGCAGCATAATCATCAACATGAACAATAGATGCCGCGGTATGAATATAACGTGAACAAATTCCAATAACAGCTGAAGGAACTCCTTCATTGGCAGTATGTACACGACCTGCATCTGTGCCACCTTGAGAAATAAAATACTGATAAGGAATCTTATTAGCTTCGGCTGTATCTAATATAAACTCTCTCATTCCACGGTGCGTTACCATAGAACGATCATAAATTCGTAATAATGCACCTTTTCCTAGCTGTCCAAATGCCTGCTTATCACCGGACATATCATTAGCTGGACTCGCATCAAGAGCAAAGAAGATATCTGGATTAATCATCGTCGCTGCTGTCTGAGCACCTCGTAATCCTACTTCTTCCTGGACAGTTGCTCCTGAATAAACGATGTTAGGTAAAGTCTCATCTTTAACCTCTTTCAGTAATTCAACTGCTAGTCCACAACCATAACGATTATCCCATGCTTTGGCTAAAACCTTCTTTGGATTCGCCATAGGTGTAAAAGGACAGATTGGGACAATTTGTTGACCTGGCTTAATTCCAATTTTAAGTGCATCCTCTCGGTCATCTGCACCAATATCAATAAGCATATTTTTAATATCCATTGGCTTGGAGCGCAAAGATTCTTCTAGTAGATGTGGAGGAATCGATCCAATTACACCCACAACCGGTCCGTTAGAAGTGACAATATGTACACGCTGTGCAAGTAATACCTGACTCCACCAGCCACCTAGAGGTTGAAAGCGAATCATTCCATTATCAGTAATTGAAGTGACCATAAATCCAACCTCATCCATATGGCCTGCAATCATAACCTTTGGTCCGTTCTCTTTACCTCTCTTTACGCCAAAAATACTACCAAGTCGATCCTGAATAATCTCGTCCGAGTATTTCTCTAGCTCTGAACGCATGAATTTTCTAACCTCATGTTCATTACCAGGCGTCCCCGGAAGCTCTGTTAAAGTGCGAAACAACTGTAATGTATCTTCCCTCATTTTGTAAATCCCCCTTAATATTTCGAAATACTAAATATCTCTACCCCTTATTTTACAGAAATACATTCAGTCTTTCCAGTTCAAATTCAGTCTATTGGATTAAAGCATAAACTGGTTTATACTGTGTATAGTATATAAAAGCATTGTTTTTTAATACGAAAGGAGGACTGAAAAGTTATGCGTCTTGGTAACTTTTTAGCTGGAGTTGCGGTTGGTATACTCGGTACATATGCGATTCAAAAGTTTATGCCTTCATATATTTCATCAGATCAAGCATTAAAGCTTGTAAAGCAAGAGTTTAAAAAGCAAGGTCCTATCGATGGTTCATGGATTCATATGGAGCCAGAAACCATCGAGAGAAACAACATTTCCTACCGTGTTTATAAAGGTGGTATTTCGCGAATGTCGGATCATGAACCTGAACAGCTAGAGTTTTTAGTAAATGCAGAAAATGGAACAATCATTGATGTTTATAAATTATCCATTTAATGTCCTACACTTGTAGGGCATTATTTTTTACGATCTATTTGGTCAATTACTTCACCATTACTATTCCACTTAATTGCTCGATAAATAGCATCATGATAAAAAGTAAACCAGACCTGATCATTTAATCCTATGTCCATATAATGTTTCTTTGATGTGATGGATTGCATAGGATAATCATCGTAAGCCATTACCCATAGTGCATTTTGATGTGCGTGTGTAGGCAGTAGATCAGCCATATGTATGACTTTCTCCCCTTCACTTTCAATCGTAACAATGGCATGCCCATCACTATGACCACCAGTATGTATCATTTTAATTCCTTCAATCACTTCATGATCCGTTTTAAAGGTCTGCACATTCTCCTGAATGCTTTCCCTATTCTCTTTCCAGTATGTATTTTGAGAGCGTATATTTGGTTCTCTCATCTCATCCCACTCCGTTTGTGAGACAAATATGGTAGCGTTCTCAAAAGTAGGTACTAGCTTATCATCTACCCACTTTGTTAGTCCACACACATGATCAAAATGCATATGTGTCATCAAGACAAGGTCAATGTCCTTCGTTGTTAACCCCAACTGTTGTAACGATTGTTCAATCGATGACTCCTCGAGCACGCCAAAGTTTCGTTTTAGTTTTTCAGACATGCGGTTGTTACCAATTCCCGCCTCAATTAAAATATTCTTATCTCCGTTTTGAATCAAAATAGGATCTGTACGAAGTTCGATTTGGTTTTTCTCATTAAAAGGGTATTTCTTGGACCAAAGAGGTTTAGGGACCACCCCAAACATTGCACCACCATCTAAGTGCGTAACTCCACCATTCAGCCATGTTAGGGTCAACTTTCCTACTTTTAAAGTTTCCACTTAATCACTCCTTTATAGTTCATTATGCTAGTAATAACTTCTTTATGAAAAACAAAAGGCGCAAGGCGCCCGTTGGATGCTGGAGCTAGTTAACTACAACATCGTAAAGACCATATAGATAGTAATTCTGATATTATAAAAAAAATCCTGCCTAAAGCAGGATTTAATTACGGAATTGAGCTTCTGCTCTGTATATTCGGTTTCCTTTGTTAGCGAATTTTTCTTCATACTCAGTCATAATATTTCCTTCAAACGTACTGTTATGAAGATCCAAACTAACAAATTTCAAAAGAAGTTGATATTGTGAAAAGCTTGTTAATGAATATTCAAACAAACCTTGATTATCTGTTTTAAAATGTATTTCGCCATTCTTAACTAGAATACTTTCATACAGCTTTAAATAGCTCTCATAAGTTAGGCGTCTTTTTTCATGTCTATTTTTTGGCCAAGGATCGGAAAAATTCAAATATACGCGATCGACTTCTCCTGAATCAAAAATATCTAATAAATCCTCTGCATTTACATTAAGTAATTTAACATTGGGTAGTGGATCTTCAAGAATACGATCTAGAGCCCCTACAATAACACTAATTTGTAGCTCTATTCCAATATAATTTATTTCTGAATTGGCTTTAGCCATACCTGTTACAAATTTCCCTTTACCTGTCCCTACTTCGATGTGGATCGGGTGATTATTTCCAAAGACATCGTGCCATTTTCCTTTATGTTCAGTTGGGTTTTGAATTACATAAGCAGAATGTTCAACTAGCTTATCTTTGGCCCACGGTTTGTTGCGCAGACGCATGATTACACTTCCTCTTCTACAAAAAATATTCAAACTAAACAATATCATGAATTTGCTTGCGGTTGCAACAAAAGGTTCGCTTCCAAAAGCAAAAACAATAAACAGCCAGATAATAGGTCTGGCTGTAATTAGTCAGTATAAAAAGTCGATAAAAACACACGATAAGATAGTAAATTTAATCAAGGATGTGAAAACAATGTCATTAGATTTTCATCATCAAATGAGTGTAGTTATGGATATATTAACTAACCAACAATTGGATTGCTGTGGAACTGTAGCTGAATGTGAGCAACTGGAAAGACTTGTTAAATCTCTATTAACAAATGACCAAATTACAACTGAAGCCAAAAATGTCTTAGTGGATGTATATGAATATAGTCAACATGGTAAATATCATCAAAATTTAGATGAACATATCAATCAACATCAGCATGATCTATCACAGTGGATTGAAGATATTCATCAGTTATCCTAATAAGGTTGTTAAATAATGCTCTGCATATCGTCTTTGCTGTATTAATTGTTTTTGGTCAAACCACTGAATAGATAGTATGGTTTGATAAATCACGTACCATTTCATACGGTTACGTAAAGAATCGTCTAGAGTTAAACCATAATGACTCATCCATTCTTCCCATTCCAGTTCAGGAATATATGAGTATAATAGCATACCTATATCAATGGCAGGATCAGCTACCATGGCACCATCCCAATCAATTAAAAACAACTGATCTTGATCTGTTAGCAACCAATTATTATGATTCATATCACAGTGACAGACTACATACTCTGAGTAATCAATCTGGTCTATACTGGAATGTAAAGACTGGATAGCTTGATTAATCAAGTGATTGTCTTGACTGGCTTGAACAAAATAAGGAGTATTGACTAACTCACTTAGCAGCTCTTGTGGCATAAGTGGGGCTTTTCCTATTCTCATTAACATATCCAATAGCTCTTTGGAGGAGTGTATTTTATTTAAAAGCTTAGCCACATTAGGGTTCTTCATATCTATTGGCTTTAGCTCTCTACCATCTAGCCAATGCTGAGCGGTGATTACATCACCATTTTCTAATCGCTTAGTCCATACTAGTTTCGGAACAATTCCTTCTGCTGATAGGACGGCTAAAAAAGGAGACGAATTTCTTTTCAAAAATAATCTTTTATCCTCAAACTTTGCGAAGTAGGCCTCCCCTGTTGCACCACCAGCTGGATGAATATCCCACTCTTTACCTAGTAAGTCTTCCAAACCATCACCTTCATTTGCCATCTATGTTATCTTCTACGTTTTTTCTTATAGGAATATAGTATCATGTCTTATCAAAGAATACGCTATAAAGTTTATCGTTAATATTTAAAAGACGTCAAGAAATTTCGCATTTACTTTTTACCAAGGATTAGAAGGCTGATTGGTTTAATGACCACCTTCTTTGTTACGAGAGTGTATAAACCCTTTGTTGAAGCCTGCAGATGGTCAGCTAATACTGTCCAGCTATTTTTCTTCTTTAGAATTACTTGTTGTTCGTCTGGACCATTATTAAAAATGACTAAAATATGTCCCCATTCCCCTAAATGAGCCACCTCTTTTAATTCAAAAGCAATCAGTTCGGGAACAGTATCGAGAAAGTTCATATGCTTTTTGATCAGATCATGACTCGATAACCTAAAGGCACCATGGTATTTACGGATCGCAATGATTTCCTTCAGATAGTCAATATCCTTTCTCCACTTGTTCAGTAGACTCCAATCTAACTGATTTATATCATCTGGAGACTTATAGCTATTTCCGATACCCTTTTTCGTGCGATAGAATTCTTGACCACTATGAAGAAACGGAACCCCTTGAGAAAGAATGACCATGCATGTAGCTAGTTTTTGACGTTTCCTAATCATCGCTTCCTCTTCAAAACTATTGCTCTTTATGGCCTTATCCCAAAATGTATGATTATCATGAGCTTCTACATAATTAATAGACTGGCCGGGACTTTGAAACATAGACCTACTTCCAGCAACTAAGCTCTTCACTTCTTCCACATGATGTGAATTACCTAAACAAAAGCCTCGATCATATAAATTAAACGTACTTCCTTTTATACGATCTCTAAACATATCGTTAAAGTGGGCAATTCCAGGCATCTTTATTGAATTTCTAATCGTCGCCTTTTGCGGGACGGGTAGTGGAGTATTTAACTCCCATCCTTCACCTAATAAAAAAATATGATCTTTTACTTGTTGAACTGCATGACGGATATCATTCATCGTTTTAACATCCATGATACCCATTAAATCAAAGCGAAAGCCATCCACGTTAAAGGTTTCAATCCAGTACAGTACACAATCAACAATGAACTTTCTAACCATTTTTCGCTCTGATGCGAGGTCATTACCGACTCCCGTTCCATTGGAAGGAAACCCGTTTAGATCGTAGCGAAAATAATATCCTGGTACGATCTTCTCAAAAGAAGATTCTTCTTTAATATACACATGATTATAGACGACATCTATAATCACACTTAGTCCTTTTTGGTGTATACCTTCAATCATATCCTGTAACTCCTGAATTCGATTGTAAGGATCATTAGGATTGGTGGAGTAACTTCCCTCTGGAGCAAAGTAATGAAGCGGATTATATCCCCAGTTGTATGATTTCTGCGGACATTCTTCGTCTACTCCTTCAAAATCATTAAGGGGCAGAAGCTCTACATGAGTAATACCGAGTTCTGCTAGATATGATAGACCGGTTCCCATCGTTGGTTGTGTGAATCCCTTATACTTGCCCTTAAAGGTAACTCCACTTTCAGGATGAACGGTAAAATCCCTCACATGAGTTTCATAAATAATGGCATCAGTTGGTTGAATTAACACCTGTGTTGATGTCTCTGATGGCTTGTTAAATTTATTAATATCTACTACCACACCATGTGTACCATTGATAGACACACTCTTGGCATATGGATCAACAGCTTCTCTCCAGATTCGATTTACACATACCTCATAGCTATATAGAAAAGTATCGAAATCACCTTCAACTTCTGTGATCCAAATTCCACGAGATAGGCAATCCATCTGTACCATCATCTCGTTTTTATGAACCGGATGTATGAGCTTTATGCAAACTTCTGAAGCAGTTGGTGCCCATAGCTTAAACGTGGTTTTCGTTGAACTATAGCTAGGGCCTAAATCACCTCCAGAATAAGCATAATAATCATCAAACTCAGCCGTTCGAACAACAGACCCTATTTGTAAGTCAGTCAGAATATCCCCTACTCCCACATGAAAACCTATCATATTAACTAGAAGATTCTGTACCTGACATTGGTATTTAATAAACGTTTCATGTTTTTCTTGATGAAGAATTGGTAATGACTGACGAGTTCCATTTGGATCAATCAATGTAAAACAAGGATGCTGATCCCACTCACGGTTACTAGGCAGCAGGATGGTAATTATCGTACATTCGTCTAGATAGGCCTCAAACTCCCTATGCACCTCAGTCTCCATCTTATTTCCCCCACCTCTTAGTTTACTTATTTAATCCTCCCACTCAGGCCGTTTAACATAAGTAGTTTGGCAATATTGTAAGAGGCATTTAGCTGCTTTTAGCTGATCATGCTTAATAGGCGAAGAAAGCCTTCTTAATGCAGCAAACCACTCTTCATAATTTCTTTTATCAATGAACATCGTATCTGCAGGTCCATAAGGATAATCAATATAACCAGTACGATTCAATGCAACCTTTCTAATCGGTAGTTCTAATTCGTTTAACTGAAAAATTCCTTGGACAATCTTCTCCATGCGATTTAGGCGGATTAATGGATTTAAAACTTTCTTCTCTTCATTTGTATGCTTCTCAATCCAAAATCTATCTTTGGAGCCTAACATTACACAATCTTCTTTTCCCTCCACTAATGTTATGCACCATGTTTCAATTGGACTAATCATAATCACATCTAATTCAACAGGGGCTTTTTGAATTAACAGTACAGGCTGATATAAAACGAGATAATTATCGGGAAAACGCTGAAGAAAATATTTTAACAACTGATCCTGATAAAACTCTCGATTTACATATGATTTCTCCCTAATCGTCGAGCTAGCCCATCTAATTTGGATTTCTAAAAGCTGATCAAGAAACTTCTTCTTAAGCTCATCTTCATCTAATGGTTGATCTCCAAATTGATAATCAAAAGAAAAACCACTATCCTCTGTAAAATCTTCACTATGTTGCATAGGCTTAGCCTCTTCAAAATTAAACTCTTCTTCCTCCACCTTTTTTTTCTTTAATCGGTTAAAGAAGGATTTTTTCTCCTGAACACTGTCCTGTTCAGGGCGAGGTTCAGGTGTGGTAAGCAATCCCTCTTCCCAAAGGGTTTTCAGTTTTCTCCAATGCTGCTTTTTTAAACGTATATATTGACTCGGATATCGGTACACATTCATCTCATATCTTGAAATAAAATCCTGTAATTTAATTAATTGTGCCACAGTGTTTCCCCTTTATGATGAAATTCCTACTAAGTGGTAATAAAGTTAATGGAGATTTTTTATATCTAGAATTAAGCGTTCTAAAATGAATTACGTACAATCATTGTACGATTGTACAACATTTATTTATAACCTAACCTATTATCCATTTTGATTTAACGGAAAAATGGATAACGGCTGATATTTAGGAGATCGGTTTAAATGCGTTTGATATAACACAATATTTTCAACCTCAAAAGTTAGTAATTCCTCCTTAGGCTGAAATAGCTTTGACAACTCCTTGTACGGAAAATCATGTTCAGATTGCCACCGTCTCGCTAATGTCATGTGTGGATGATAAGGCCTTTTGTCCATATTGAATCCAATGCCCACACAAGCATCAAATATGTCTCTTTGCAGCTCTGCTAATTCACTTGGAACATCAAGGCCACTCCAAAAAATACGTGGACTTTCTTTCGCACCGAAGGTTCCAAGCCCCTTGAGCTGTAGTGGAAACGCTTGGTGTTTATTAGCAATCCGTTTCATTTCTGCCTTTACTTCCTGTATCTTAGAAAAAGGAGCATCACCTAAAAAAACTAATGTAATATGATAGTCCTCATGATGAACCCAGGATTTAAATGGGAGCTTTTCCTTAACAAGCTGCCTCCATTCCAAGTATAATTGTTTCGTAGCCTGTGGAATAGGAACAGCTAAAAAGTAATGAGTTGATGTCAAAGTATTTCTTCCACCTTTCTGGGGTATAGTCTCATTATTGTATATTTTACCAAACTCTAAGGAATTAATGATGGAAAAAGGAGGACATGATGAAGGTCGTAAACAATATTAGTGAATTGATTGGAAATACACCACTTCTTAAACTTCAAAAATTAGCTCCCAAGGATGGCGCTAGTATATATTTAAAGCTTGAGATGTTCAATCCAAGCAAAAGTGTAAAAGACAGAGCCGCATTTAATATGATTATACAAGCTGAACAACTAGGCTTACTAAAAGAAGGTTCTACGATTATTGAACCAACCAGTGGGAACACAGGGATTGGACTCGCTATGAATGCAGCAGCAAGAGGCTATAGATCCATCCTTGTAATGCCAGATACGATGACAAAGGAAAGAATTAATCTATTAAAAGCCTACGGTGCAGAAGTTGTTTTAACGCCAGGTGAAGAAAAAATGCCTGGTGCCATCGCAAAAGCTAAAGAATTAGCCGCTTCCATTGAAAACAGCTTTTTACCGATGCAATTTGACAACCACGCCAATCCAGACGCACATCGACATACAACCGCTAAAGAGATTATTGAAGGCATGAACATTCTTGGGAAGGAACTTACGGCATTTGTCGCAACAGCTGGGACAGGTGGTACCATTACAGGTACGGGCGAGGTACTTAAACAACACTATCCTCATCTATCAATTCATGTAGTAGAGCCTGCGGGGTCTCCGGTCTTATCGGGTGGTAAGCCAGGTAAGCATAAGCTCGTAGGGACAAGTCCAGGATTTATTCCAAGTATTCTTAACCAAAAAGTCTACAATGAAATTATTAAAATTGAGGATGAACAAGCCTACGATATTACCAGAAGGCTTGCTCGTGAAGAGGGAATCCTTGTTGGGCCTTCATCAGGGGCAGCGTGCTTTGCAGCAATTGAAGTGGCTAAACGTCTGACTCCTAATGATGTCATTGTCTGCATAGCCTGCGATACTGGAGAACGCTATTTATCAAGTGATCTATTTGATTTTGAATCTTAATAGATTCAATACCAAAAACTGCACTCCCTTAAATCAACAATAGGAGTGCAGTTTTTTATTCTATTCTGTTTTAACCTGAAGAGCAGTCCTTCTCTTAACAAAATCTAACCTCATGACAATAAGTAATGTTGAGATCCCCAAGGTAGTTAAAACACCAAAAAATAGATAAACCTGTTGAATTGAATGATATTGTAGAATTAACCCACCAAAATATGTACTAAACCATGCCCCTAAACCACTTCCAACTGCCGCATATATGGAGACAGCCGTTACCTGAACTTCTTTTGGAGATACATCTCTCACATATTGAAGAGCAGCCGGAATTGCTAGACCCACCGAAAATCCTTGAGCAATCGTAGTTGCATAGACAAGATATAAAGATGGTTCAAAAAAGTAGAAAAACCATCTAACCATTGATACACCAGCTGCTAACGTTAATACCTGAAGCATTCCAATCTTTTCAATAAACCTGTTAGCAAATTGCATAAACGGAGCTTCACTACCAGCAGCAAATAAAAAGGCAATTCCGACACCTGTTAACGTTCCACCAATATCTTTAATAAATAGCCCAAAATAAGAATTATTTGCAAAGATTGGCCCAAACACTAAAAAGGTTGTACATAAAAACAATATGTACCTCGGTCTTTTAACTAAGGTAGACATTCCTGAAAAGAGGTTGGCCTTCATTGCCTGATTTTCTTCAGGTAATTTCCAAGAAAACAAGAAAGATAGAAATAGCGTTCCAGAAAAGAGATAAAAGATAACAGAGAGCCCGATATAATCAGCAATCCACCCAGCGACAATAACGGCTAGAGCAAACCCCAGTGCACCCCATAGTCGGATCGAACCATAATTGCCCTTTACCTTTTGAACGTAATTTAGCGCAAGACTATCCGATAACGGAGTCATTCCACTCTGGACAGCAGCAAGTATAATAGCCATGATCATCAGAATCGCAAATGTATCAACCTGCGCATAAATCAGTCCAGTTAGGCTTGTAAGAAGTATGGATATCGTTAGCAACAGTCTTGGCTTTTGAGTCCAATCACTAAGGATTCCCCAAAAAGGCTGAATGACGATCATAACAACTGGACTGATTGATAATATGGTCCCTATTTGACTCCCCGTTAAACCGACTACCTCATCCAGATAAACAGCTAAAAGAGGATATAAAGATCCTAAACCTAAAAAGGTAAGGAAATAATACAAGCTAAAATTTCGCTTTGTTGAATCTTGTTGCTGTAATGGCACTTAAATCCCTCTTTCATTATAAATACCCCCGAACAAACGGGGGCGGAGTCAATTATTTTTTTATTAATTCATAAATAGCCTGAGCATACAATGCTGTAGCCCTTACCAGATCATCGACTTCTATATATTCATCCTTTTGATGAGCTATATCTGGTCTTCCAGGGAATAAAGGTCCAAACGCCACACCAACCTCGAGAGACCTAGCATAGGTTCCACCACCGATTGATAAAAGAGTTGCTTCTTCTCCAGTCTGTTCTGTGTATACCCGCTGCAAGGTTTTCACAAGCTCATGTTCCTTTTCTACATGATGGGGCTTTGAGTCAGATAAACTTGCTATCTTAAATCCATATGGCTTAATTTTTTCTGTGATCATGGAAACGGTGTGATCACTATTTAGCGTGACGGGGTAACGTATATTTAAGCCAAAGCTGCCACCTAGTTCACGATCATATGAAATTGTCCCGACATTCATCGTTAACTCACCAGATACTTCATCTGAGCTTGAAATCTCCAATGAATGACCTCTAGAATCATCTGCAAAATAAGTATCTCCCACTTTTAAAAACAGGCTACCTTGTTGATCAAATTCTAACGTTGTCAAAAATTGAATGAGCTTTGTACCTGCATTTACACCGTTTTTCGGTTCCATACCATGTGCAGATACACCGATTAGCTTCAAGTCAATCTCAGTCTCATTTACTTCAAGACTACCATCAAGGTTGTTTTCACTTAGAAATTTCTCAAACTTTTCTTTGACACTAGCTGTTTCTCCCACTACCTTAGCCACAGCTAAATCTGGTACCATATTCAACCTTCTACCTGATGAGAGGCTTACTAACGTATGTCTTGAATCCCCAGAATTTGATGAAACCTCCTGGTTAATCTTACAATCCAATATTCCCTTTTCGGCGTATATAATAGGAAAATCAGCATCAGGTGCAAAGCCTAGGCTAGGCATCTCCTCGTGTTTAAAATAATGTTCGACGCACTCCCAATTACTTTCCTCATCTGTACCAATGATAATTCGAAGACGCTTATTCACTTCTAAGTCTAGTTCCTTAATAATTTTTAGTGCATAGAATGCTGCCATTGTTGGACCTTTATCGTCTAAAGCACCTCTGGCAAAAATTTTCCCATCGCGTATTTCCGCTGAAAAAGGGGGACTGGTCCAACCATCACCTGGTGGAACGACGTCGATATGACATAGAACACCAACTAGCTCCTCACCATTTCCAAACTCAATATGACCAGCATATCCATCCACATTTTTAACTGTAAATCCTTCAGTTGTTCCTTTTGTTAACAAAAATTGAAGTGCTTGGTCAATTCCTTTTCCAAAAGGAGCACTTTCTCCTTTGGTGTCTTCATCTAACACACTGTCTATTTGCAAAAACGCTTGTGTATCCTTTACTAGGTCTTCTTTTCTCTTTACTACCTCTTCTAACCAGTTAATAGTATTCAAGATCTCACTCCTGTACATTAATTACTGCATACTTAGCTTGGATTTTGTTGAACGTATGTTGATCACAAATGATATATAATAACGAATCCTGTGATATGTTTTCCTCTAGCCGCCTATTGATATCGAGCTTTTCTTTGTCTGCGATGAGGGTTGCCCCTTCTATTAACAACGCATGAAAGGCATCCTTATAAGTCTTCCATTTCGGACTCGGTTTTAACTGGTAAAGATCATCACCATATCTACGGCTAATTAACTGTGAATAGATCCCTGTAATTCCTTTTGTAATGGCAGCCCGAACTGCTAGGCCAGAGACGGTTTCATGAGACAATAGAAAATCATCAATATGTATATGTTGAAAGTTTTTTATATGATTTTCATTTAAGACCTCAACAATTGTATGAACATGTTTTCCTAATCGCTCAATGGAGGAAGCAATTAATAAAGATTTCCCATCCGCCAGCTCATCATCCTGTATCTTATCATCAGCAAAAATAAGGACCGCCTTAGCCTTAAGAATATTAGCATTCATTAACGTCTCATCCTTGGTTGCCTGCCCATTTATATAATGGACCCTATCTAAAATTAATGGAGCTCTTTCTAGTTGATCAATGATGACAACATCCGTATCAAGGGTAGATTCTAAAATTTCTTGAACAGCAAAGCTTGCTTTTGAAGACCACCCAATTATGACTAGGTGTCCATCTCCTTTATAAACCATTCGACCTTCCTCCCTTTTCCTCTTAAATTCAGAAAAGAAATCAACAATCTTACCAATCACTACCCCAATTAAGCCAATTCCAAATATGTAGAGAAAAATAGCAAAAACTCTTCCTGGAACAGTTGTTGGGGAGTAGTCACCATATCCAACAGTCGTTACAGTGGTCATTACCCACCAAAGGGCAACGAACGGTGTTGTGAATGTTTCTGGTTCCAAATAATGAATGATAAATGTACTACCAAATATCAGACTTAAGCTTGACCAAAACAAAACCCAATTATCCAGTTTAATTGTCATTAACAGTATTCGTCGGAGAAAAATCATGGCACCCTCCTAAAATTCTACTTGATTACAGCATAACAAATATATTAAACAATTTGGATATAAAAAGTAAATTCTTCGTAGCGGGACCTTGTTTATTATTGATCGAGATATCTTTCTCTAGGCACTATGAATAGTCAGTATACGAACCTATTTCCCAAATATTCACAAGCAATCCGGATTCAAAAGAACACTTTAAAATGCACACTAAGTCCCAATTAACTAAATAATGGGAAAAAACTGAAAAAAGAAGGAGGAAAAACAGCGAATTTTGTAGAAGTGGTCATATAAACTTAAATGTCCTACATATATTTACTAAAAAAACAGAACTGAAAGGGGAGAGGTTGTCTACATTAAGCTCTTGAAGAAGTATAGAATTTTACTTTGTATAAAAGAGGAAAACAAACTAAAGTAGGGAGTGGTTTTTTGAAGCCTTCAACTTCTCGGATGCTAAATCGAGTCAAATCAGTGTATATGTATATTAATGAACGTGGAACAGTAACAACGGATCAACTTGTTGATGAATTTGGAATGACTCAACGGACAGTCCAACGGGACCTGAATGTTCTAGTATATAATGATTTGGTAGAAAGCCCAAGTCGCGGAAGATGGACAACGACCGAAAAGAAAGTGAAGTTGACTTCGTAAAACACAACAGTTTTTTACATATAACAACAGGCCAAAGTGCCCCAACAAATGATGGCAGGCAAAGCGGGGTACTTGGGCCTTAATTATTAGAGCATTTTAGTAATCCACTAAGACTAATAAAAGAAGGACAAGTGAAAAGTCCTTCTTTTTTGGCTGTTATCGTCTTTAATACTATTTTCCAGACGCATTCCTTAAGAGCTCAAGTTCTTCTTGAGTTAATTCCCGATATTCTCCAAGCTCTAGCGTTTCATCTAAAGGAAGTGGACCCATTTGAATTCGTTTCAAATAGATTACCCGTTTCCCCACTGCTTCAAACATTCTTTTAACCTGATGAAATTTACCCTCCGTAATAATTAACTCTATTTTCGAAATAGGGCCCGCTTCCAAAATAGTAAGCATTCCTGGCTTTGTCTCATAGCCATCATCAAGGACAACCCCATTCTTAAAAGCAACAACGTCCTCCTCACTAACGACACCATCAATATGTGCATAATAAGTTTTCGGAACGTGTTTCTTCGGAGAAAGAAGTTGGTGAGCTAACTGACCGTCATTCGTAATTAATAATAAGCCTTCTGTATCCTTATCCAGTCTACCAACTGGGAAAGGTTCAAAAATGGCATCTTCATGCTCAAGAATATCAATCACTGTTTGATCATGATTATCTTCTGTAGCAGAGATTATTCCTGGCGGTTTATTCATCATTAAATAAATAAATTCTTTATATTCGACCTGTTCACCGTTAACAGTAACCTGCTGGACGTCTGGGTCTACATGAGTCTTGGCATCCTTTACGATCTCTTCATTCACACGAACAGATCCTTTTTTTAACAACTGCTTTACTTCTTTTCTAGTTCCAAATCCCATGTTAGCTAATAATTTATCAATACGCATACATTCACCTAATTATTTTTATATTTTTTTGGGCATATGACCCTCTCAACATTTGCCCTAATTCCATAGACTATCACGTATGTAAGTATTCTAATTCAAAGGAGATAAGATTATGTATCAGAGACAACAGCCTGAAGGCTACTACTTTCCAATTCCAGGTTTTCCTGGCTTCCCAGGTGGGGGTGGCGGTGGCAATGTTGACCAACGACTTGATCGACTAGAGCGTCAAATTCAAAGAATAAATAACCGCCTTGATCGTCTTGATCGACGCGTTGATCGAATTGAAAGACGTTTAGGGTATGGTACTGGTTATGGTGACGGTTATAACTATTAATTTTCTTTAAAAAAGTGAATGGGCTTTTAGCCATTCACTTTTTGTCTTTTTAAAACTTTGAACCTATTCCCTAACAGTTTCCCAGCCAAGTTGGAACGATAGCTCAAGTATAAATAAATGGCAGCACCAACAGAAACACCCAAAATCGTTAATATGATTGATTCCCATCGTCCATCTGTATAGCTTAATACTGGAGATATCGCCCAAAGAGCTAGTATAATTCCTATCACCATAGCAACCGAAAACATTACCATAAGTACTGATCTCTTCAATGCTAACTTAAATGAGAACTGAGCATGACGCTTAATCATCGCTAAGCTATAGATAACCGATCCTAGATAGCCGATCGCTGTAGCTATGATAGAACCAACACCTTCAAATAATGTGATTAGTGGAACATTGAATAGTAGTTTTAACAGAAGTCCAAATACCAAACTGATTACAGCAAGCTTTTGCTTTTGAATTCCCTGAAGCATCGCAGAGGTAATCGTAAAAAACGCAAACAATACTGCCACTGGAGCAAACCAAGCTAATAATGTACTTCCAAGCTCATCTACTTCATAAAACATTGCATACATTTCATCGCTTAAAACCGTTAATCCAACTACAGCAGGAAGCGTTAAAAAGAAGACAATCTGAATAGATTGATTAATTTGCGTATGTAATAACTGCCGGTTACCGTCTGTAAAAGCTTTTGTAATGGCTGGAACGAGTGTTAACCCAAATGCTGTTGCGAGTGAAACAGGAATCATAACAAGCTTGGGCACATTAAACTGTATGATTGAGTAAACATACTCAGCATATTTTTTTGCGTTTCCTATTTCAAGCATCGTTTTGTTAAAGGTAAAGAAATCGACTACTTGATATAATGGGATCGCTAAACCAACAAACACAAAAGGACCTGCATACGTTAAAAGTTCCTTAATCATCTCTTTTGATGAAAGGGTTGAAGTCCCAACACTTTGCCCAGTTTGTTCATCAAATTTCGCCTTTTTTCTTTTCCAGAACCACGCTAAAACAAGTAACCCACCTAACGCACCTACAAAGGCAGCAAATGTTGCATATCCAATTGCGGTTGTAAGATCTCCCTTAGTGACTTTAAGAATAATATATACGGAACCAAGTAAGAAAATAATTCTAAACAATTGCTCAACTACTTGAGATACTGCAGTTGGCTCCATTGAATGGTTTCCTTGAAAAAAGCCTCGGATCGCACTCATAACCGGGACTACTAACAACGCAAAGCTTACCATCCGGATTACAAATGCTACATCTTCAACACGATTTACTCCTGCTGTATTCGTAGAATCTGGTTCACCAAGGACGAACGGTGCGATTACCGGAGCCATGATAAACAGGATGATAAAAGAAACAATCCCCATTGAAAGCATCAATAGCATACTTACCCTGAATAGTTTTCTGCTCGTATCATATTGTCCAAGTGCATTATAACGAGACACAAACTTTGAGACTGCCATTGGAACTCCAACGGTCGATAAGCTGAGGAATATGGTATAAGGAAGATATCCGTAAGAATATAATGCTGTCCCTTGAGAACCTACTAAGGCAACAAATGGAAAAACATAAATCATCCCTAATAACCTAGATATGTACGTTCCTAACGTTAATATAAATGTCCCTCTTAATAAACTTGAGCCTGACATATAAAACCCCCAACAACTTCACAAACAATTGCTTTATTTTAACATAGAATCTGTAAAAAGTAAGTTTCTTGTTGCATTACCATCCTGCAACAGGCTGTCGATTCAACGTAATTGGTTGAAATAAGGCATAAGGTGTATGCTCAGTCATTACTGAAAACTCTACTCCTGTTATGGCAATACTGAAAGATTCATATGCCTCTCTTTCTAATAAGAACTTTCCGGCATGATTAAATTGAAAAATAACAGCATACTCTTTCTCATTCACTCGAAAACAAAATATATAAGCATTAATCGAGGAATCAAACAGCCAAGCATAATCAAACTTGGTAATTACTTGATTAGCTAGTCCAACCAGCTCAGGGATGGATAGCAATAATATAGATTGTTGCTGCTCATCTTCTGTCCAACCTGCATCCTGAGGATAGATTCCCTCATTCACTGTCGGAATGTACTGACTCATATGATCACTCTCCACTACTTATAATAGAGAAAAATGTTGACAGAGCCAAGTTTTTCTTTTTTATAAAAAAATGCTATTCTTTTTTTAGCTTCATATGTATCGGAGGATTAAGAATGAAATATGATGTAATTGTAATTGGTGGAGGTCCTTCAGGTTTGATGGCAGCCATTGGTGCTGCTGAAACAGGCTCAAAGGTACTACTCATCGACAAGGGAGACAAATTAGGACGAAAGCTTGCCATTTCAGGTGGAGGAAGATGCAATGTTACGAATCGTCTTCCTGTGGATGAAATTATTAAACATATCCCTGGAAACGGGAGATTTTTATTTAGTGCGTTTTCAATCTTTAATAATGAAGACATTATTCGCTTCTTCGAAGGTCTAGGCATTCAGCTTAAAGAAGAAGATCATGGAAGGATGTTCCCTACAACTGATAAAGCACAATCTGTTGTTGATGCACTTTTAGATCAGCTGAGGAAATTAAATGTAACCATGTGGACGAATTCTCCAGTCCATACGATCGACTATAAGGATGGTAAAACTCAATCGGTGACATTAAAAGATGGACAAGTATTAGACTGTCAACATGTGATTATCGCTGTTGGGGGCAAATCTGTTCCACACACAGGTTCAACTGGGGACGGTTACGCATGGGCAGAAAAGGCCGGCCACACCATAACTAATCTGTATCCAACAGAAGTTCCGTTAACCTCTAGTGAACCCTTTATCAAAGATAAAACTCTGCAAGGATTATCGCTACGTGACATAGCCCTTAGTGTGATAAACCCTAAAGGGAAGACAATTATTACACATAAAATGGACATGATTTTCACTCACTTTGGTATTTCAGGACCAGCTGTGCTCCGCTGTAGTCAATATGTTGTGAAAGCACAGGAAAAGTTTAATACGAAAAAAATCGAGATGAGAATAGATGCCGTTCCTGACCAATCAGAGGAAACTCTATTTCAAACAATGCTAAAAGCATTAAAGGACGAGCCAAATAAATCAGTTAAAAACGTCCTAAAGGGATTTTTACCAGAACGATATTTATTATTTTTGCTACAGCAAAACGAGATAGATGAACAATTAAATTATCACCACATTCCACACGAAAAGCTTAAGGCGTTTGTTTCTTCTTGTAAGCAATTTTCCTTTAATGTGGATGGAACACTTTCAATTGAAAAGGCATTTGTGACAGGTGGCGGTATTTCTGTAAAGGAAATAAACCCCAAGGAGATGTCTTCGAAGTTAGTGGAGGGACTCTATTTTTGTGGAGAAATCTTAGATGTTCATGGATACACAGGAGGCTATAACATCACAGCAGCCTTTGTAACAGGTAGACTTGCCGGGATGACGGCTGGGAAGAATGCAATGGCAGAAAAGCAGTATTAATAAAAAGAGATTGGTTGATCAACCAATCTCTTTTTTATGGGTTTCTATAAGGAAAGGAATCAATTAAGATTCCCCATGTGACTTAGGATGGAATCTCTCGATCGCCTTCCCACTCAAGCATTCCACCAACCATATTTACGCATTTATAGCCTTGATCCTGAAGATAGTAACACACATTTTCACTGCGTCGTCCAGAACGACAAATAAATATGTATTCTTTTTCTGGGTCTAGCTCTGACATTCTCTCTGGTATTTGTCCCATTGGAATATGCTTTACGCCAGGTATTACCCCCTGTGCGACCTCTTCATCCTCGCGAACATCAATTAGCTCCAGATTCTCACCTTTTGCGAGTTTTTCCTGTAGCTCTGCTGTTGTCATAATTTTAACCTCTTGTTCCAACATCATTCACCCTTTCTATACTTAATAAAAGAGGCAGTGTAACCCGCCTCCCTAGATTAATTTGCAACAATGTTAACTAGCTTACCTGGTACAACAATAACCTTACGAACAGTCTTACCCTCAATCTGTTCTTTCACACTATCATCAGACATTGCAATACTTTCAAGCTCTTCCTTAGAAGCATTTGTAGGAACTAGTAACTTAGCACGAAGTTTACCGTTTACCTGTATTACAATTTCAACTTCATTTTCAACAAGCTTTGATTCATCAAACGTTGGCCAATTTGCATAAGTGATGGTTTCAGAATAACCAAGCTTTTCCCAAAGCTCTTCAGCAACGTGCGGTGCAATAGGAGATAATAGCTTTACGAAGCCTTCCATATATTCCTTAGGAAGCTCAGTTGCCTTATAGGCTTCATTTACGAACACCATCATTTGTGAAATAGCTGTGTTGAATCGAAGACCTTCATAGTCTTCTGTTACTTTTTTGACTGTTTGATGGTAAGCCTTTTCTAGTCCAGTTGAGCTACTTGCTGTGATCTTAGGATTTAACTGGCCATTTTCCTCTACAAACAATCTCCAAACACGATCTAAGAAGCGACGAGATCCATCAAGTCCGTTTGTTGACCATGCAATTGATGCTTCAAGTGGTCCCATGAACATTTCGTAAAGACGAAGTGTGTCAGCACCGTGACTCTTGATGATATCATCAGGATTTACTACATTTCCTTTAGATTTACTCATTTTTTCATTATTTTCACCAAGAATCATCCCTTGGTTAAATAGCTTTTGGAAAGGTTCCTTCGTTGGAACAACCCCAATATCATATAAGAATTTATGCCAGAAACGAGCGTAAAGCAAGTGAAGCACCGCATGTTCAGCTCCACCAATATAGATATCAACTGGAAGCCATTCTTTAAGCTTTTCAGGATCTGCTAATTGCTCACTATTATGTGGATCAATATAGCGTAGGAAATACCAGCAACTTCCACCCCATTGTGGCATTGTATTCGTTTCACGGCGACCTTTTTTGCCAGTTTCCGGATCCACAACATTTACCCAGTCCTCGATCGCAGCAAGTGGAGATTCACCTGTACCTGACGGACGAATTTCCTTCGTCTTAGGAAGTACTAATGGAAGCTCACTTTCTGGAACAGCAGTCGTTGTTCCATCTTCCCAGTGGATGATTGGAATCGGCTCACCCCAGTAACGCTGACGGCTAAATAGCCAGTCGCGAAGACGATAGGAAACCTTTTTCTCACCCTTGTTGTTTTCCTCAAGCCATTTAATTGCTGCCGTAATACCATCTTCTTTATTTAGACCATTCAAGAAATCAGAGTTAACATGTTCTCCGTCACCTGTGTAGGCTTCTTTAGAAACATTTCCACCAGCTACAACCTCTACGATTGGTAACTCGAACTTTTGTGCAAACTCAAAGTCTCTCTCGTCATGTGCTGGCACTGCCATGATTGCACCTGTACCATAGCTCATTAAAACATAATCAGCAATCCAAATTGGCATTTTTTCACCGTTAATTGGATTTACTGCATAAGCCCCAGTAAAGACACCTGTTTTTTCCTTAGAAAGCTCGGTACGCTCTAAGTCACTCTTACTCTTCACTTTGTCTACATAAGCTTCAACAGCTTGCTTTTCCTCTGCTGTTGTAATCTTATCAACAAATGGATGTTCAGGTGAAAGCACAGCATAAGTAGCACCGAAAAGTGTATCCGGACGCGTTGTAAATACTGAGAACCCTTCCTCAAAACCTTCAATATCAAAATGAACAGTAGCTCCCTCTGAACGACCAATCCAGTTACGCTGCATATCCTTTAAGCTTTCTGGCCAATCCAACTCTTCTAGATCTTCAAGAAGACGATCTGCGTATTCAGTAATCCTTAGGATCCACTGTCTCATTGGGCGACGTTCTACCGGATGACCGCCACGCTCACTTTTTCCATCAATTACTTCTTCGTTCGCCAACACAGTTCCTAAGGCAGGACACCAGTTAACAGGTACCTCATCCACATAAGCAAGCCCTTTTTCAAAAAGCTTTAAGAAAATCCACTGCGTCCATTTGTAGTAAGTAGGATCAGTTGTATTTACTTCACGATCCCAGTCGTACGAGAATCCTAGTTCTTTGATTTGTCTGCGGAAGGTATTAATATTTTGCTCTGTGAATTCTGCAGGATCATTACCAGTATCTAGCGCATATTGCTCAGCTGGTAACCCAAATGCATCCCAGCCCATTGGATGCAACACATTATGTCCTTGCATTCTCTTCATACGGGAAACAATATCTGTCGCCGTATAGCCCTCAGGATGCCCAACATGTAGACCCGCTCCTGATGGGTATGGAAACATATCTAAAGCATAAAATTTGGGATTTCCTTTTTCTTCTTTCGTTTTAAACGTCTTGTTACTTTCCCAGTAGCTTTGCCACTTTTTCTCGATATCCTGATGATTAAAAGCCATAACAGTTCCTCCTTGTTTCTTCACCTTAGGATTTATAATTTCCATGTTTTTCATACAGATGCGAAGGTAGAAAAGCTTAAGTGCCCCGTTTAGCCCCGACAAGCAAATGTTCCTTGGACAAAGAAAAGGGTGGTTTTCCTTTTATTTGTCCAAGGAACATTTGACCTCGAGGGGCTGGGCGCTGAAGCTAGACATAAGTACAATTTAAAAAACTATACTTCATGACCTATATATAAAAAAATCCCGCCCCTAAAATAGGGACGAGATTGTTTATATACCCGCGGTACCACCCAAATTAATGCACGTGAATGCATCCACTTGAATCCTTAACGCGGAATTACGTCAATAATTAGTGAGCTCAACTCGAGCTGTTCACCATTGAAACTTAAAGGTGAGTTCATGATAGTCATGGATTGACTTGCACCGACCGTCAACTCTCTTGACCGACTTCTATCATTACTAATCCTTCGCACTGTTTATTTCTTGTAAGGTTTTGTAATGTATTTTAAAGAAAAAACTTCCAAACATCAAGTCTTTCTTAAAAGTATTTATAAATTAGGCAGTAAGCTCCTGATTAACCTGTTCCTTTTTGATTGCGCGATCATAGAACAGAGTTGTAAAAATTGACATAAACAATAGAGCAATTAATAGGACAAATAAAGCATTGATGTTATAAACATCAACCATGAAACCACCCAATACAGGACCGAGCATTCTTCCACCTGTAGCTGTACTGTTTACAACACCCTGATAGAACCCTTCACGCCCTTTTGGTGCAAGCTGATTGGCAACGGTCGGTATTGCTGGCCATACAAACATTTCACCAATAGTAAGAATAATCATCGCAACAAGGAAACCAGTAAATACGGTAGTATTTGCGACAACAAAAAACGAAATCATGTAAATAATAATTCCAATTATAATTTGCGCTTTTAACGTCTTCGCAACAAAACGAATGACGGTTGAAATCACCGGCTGTGCTAAAACGATCAAAGCACCATTTACTGTCCATAATAAACTGTATTGATTTAAAGAAATATTTAAAGACTGAGTATAGGATGCTATATTCGTTTGCCACTGAACGTGAGCAACCCAGCACAATAAGAAACCAAAGCACAAGATAAGTAATGATGTAAATTTGGCTCTATTTTTTATCAGCTTCCCACCATCTAACATACTTCTCTGCTCTATTTTCTCTACTTGAATTTTATGATAGGTTAAAACGGCTAGTAAAAAGAAGACTCCGTACATAATGGCATTTGCGGTGAAGGTTAATTGGAACGAAACAGAGGCAACTAATCCACCTAACGCCGCTCCTACAGCAACACCCACATTTTGAGCCACATACATCGCATTAAAGGGCTTACGACCACCTTCAGGCCATACAGCACCTGCCATAGCATACATGGAAGGAAACACCATTCCTGATCCGAACCCCATTAAGATGAGAAAACCGACATACCAAGGCCAGCTATGATTCCAAACGAGCCCAATCCCTGCTGCCATCGTCGTGCTTACCCCAATTAAAATTGATCGATATCCGCCAAAGCGGTCAAATAAGTGACCACCAATTAAATTCCCAATCACACCTGCAGCCGAATTTAACATTAACACAATTCCAGCCATGGTTAACGATTTACCTAACACATCATGAATATAAATGGCATTTAACGGCCATAAAAAAGAAGACCCTACCACATTGATGACCATCCCTACTAATAAAAGCTTAAGCTGCTTTGGCATGGTATTCCCCCTAAAAACTTAATCACCAACGTTCATTGTATTCGTTTTTGTGGTGTGGGGCAATATATTGTTTTTCGAGGGTGTGGTAAGGGGATTATGTTGGGGGGGTGCACGGATTCTAGGTTTTATGCACGAAGAATGAGTATTTCTGCACCATTTGAGTTATTTATGCACCAAGAATCAAATTTTCTGCACGTCTTTATGATTTTATGCACATTTTCTTAAACTACAGCTTAGACCTATTCTCAAGATAGACTCTAGCCTTTCCATCACCCGTAAACACCAAGTCCATCGAGGATAACATCCTATAACTAATTGATCGTGATGTAATTTTTGTAAAAGTTCGGAATCGTTTACTTGTTATCGTGGAATCAAATAAAAGAAAGTAATCTGAAATGGAGGGAATGTGAGCATCCTTTGAAACGTTAGAACATTGAGGGCAAAACCATTTATTGTATTTCCTTAACATGGGAATGGAGAAGCAGTTGGGGCATTGGACACCTTCTATAAGACTGTCCTTTGAAATGTTAAACTGACTTAAAACATCTGGATTTCCTTCCTGATTGTTAGCTAACAGTAACTTTGTAAGTTTTTTCAATTCACGAGAGTTAACACTTTCATTTTGATAAAGGCGTTCTAGTGCTTCAAGCTTGTTAATAAAATTAGAGCTCGTTGTAACTTTTTCAAGGGCTTCTGAATAGCTCCCCGTTGATCTAATAATGGTTTGTGGATTACTGATTACAACCAAATAATCAATTGGGATCTCTGGTATTTTTTGTTCAATCAACCACTGCCTCACTTTTTTTGATGGTTTTTGGCCTGTATTAATGGGTTATGAAAGGCATCTTCCTTTCCATTGTAACTTCGAATTAATTGCTGAAATGATTTGTCGAATATTAATGTTCCTATTATATTCTTTATTTCGACAATTAATAAAAATCTTGTTGAAAGGATTAATGTATCCATTTGAAAATAATGATTTTGATCAAACAGTCTTAGGTCATGTATAATGGTGTACTTTTTCTTATCTAAATAATCGAAATGGTAGTTCATTGATTGTTCCCCACGAAAACCAGCATAACTTTTAGCAAGTTCCTCCTCTATGTCCCCTCTCTTCATATGACTTTTGGGCAAACGTCTTAAAAGTGCTTCTAACTTCTTAATTCTAATTGGATAATTACGTTTCTTTGCTATCAAATTTGCACCTCTTTCTTAAATTTGAGGTTTATATTCTATACAAAAAAGCAGTTTCCTGCAGATTAAAATGCTTCTGCACGGAAAAATTTATTTATGCCCCAAAATCAAACATTTGTGCACAGAAAACCATTTTTTATGCACCATTTTTTTAACTTTCTGCACAAATAGGTGATATTTATGCTCAACAACCCAAAACCACAAAAAGCCCCCTGCACTAAGCAAGGGGCAACAAAAACCATTAACTATTCTTAGAACGATCCGGCTGCGCGCGTTTAGCGTTCTTTTTCTTTACTTCTTTAACAGGATCAAAATCGGGTCCGATTTCCATATCCTGATTGTTAATGCCGTTTTTCGTTTTTTGCTCTGGATTATTTTGGTCAGAACGTTTTTTCATATGAAACCCTCCAGCTTTTTAATGATGTGGATAAATAATCATTTCATTTTGAATGCGCTGCAATTGAAGTCTCATACGCTCAATTTGCTCTTTTTGCTGTGGATTCCCACTATGTGCAACATGACCTAAATCAATAACAGCTGTCTCTAAAAGCTGTTGAGCCTTCGTGTATTCAGTCTGGTTATAATGCTCTTGTTTTTTGGCTAAAGAAAATTGGTCCTCTGCATAGCGTAAAGTATCTTCCGCCATTTGTAGATGCTCTTCTACGGATTGACGAGTTGCCATCAGTACCTACCTCCCTTATCTGTACATACAGTAGATGAAAAGCTTCATCACCCTTTAGTTTATACAACTGGTGTGGTTCTATCATAGGAGGTTTTTCCCACTACCCAATTCTGTTGGTTTCCTTGTAAAAGCATGCTAAAATTGATTGACTAAAAACGTGAGAAATTTAATAAAGGAGGGAACCACCATGAACGCTAATAATCCATTTCCATTTTCAGACGATCATAAACGTTATCATTCCTGGAATTATCATCTTCGCCATCATTTTGGACATAAGGTGTTTAAGGTCGCATTAGATGGTGGATTTGATTGCCCGAATCGTGATGGTACTGTTGCCCACGGTGGCTGCACATTCTGTAGCGCAGCAGGTTCAGGTGATTTTGCAGGTAACAGAGCTGAATCCATTGAAAAGCAATTTCATGATATAAAAGATAAGATGCATCACAAGTGGAAGAGTGGAAAATACCTAGGATACTTTCAAGCATTTACCAATACACATGCGCCAGTAAAAGAACTTCGTGAAAAATTTGAAGTGGTATTAAAACAAGAAGGTGTTGTAGGCCTTTCGATTGCGACTAGACCAGACTGCTTGCCTGACGATGTGGTGGAGTATCTTGCGGAATTAAATGAAAGAACATATCTTTGGGTCGAGCTTGGATTACAAACGGTACATGAACGTACCGCTCTACTCATAAATCGTGCACATGATTATCCAAGCTATGTTGAAGGTGTAAACAAGTTAAGAAAACATAATATAAGAGTATGCTCCCATATCATAAATGGGCTTCCCTTAGAATCAACAGAGATGATGATGGAAACTGCCTGTGAAGTTGCTAAGCTAGATGTTCAAGGAATTAAAATCCACCTACTGCATTTACTTAAAGGAACTCCTATGGTCAAACAATATGAAAAAGGGTTATTATCATTTTTATCCTTTGAAGAGTATATTCAGTTAGTATGTGATCAGCTAGAGATATTACCTCCTGAAATGATTATTCATCGAATTACAGGAGATGGGCCACCTGACATTATGCTTGGGCCAATGTGGAGCTTAAATAAATGGGCTGTATTAAATGCCATTGAAGATGAATTAAAAAATCGCAACAGTTATCAAGGTAAATTTTATCGTGAGGAATTGATTACGACATGAAGCTTGAACGAATTTTACCCTTTGCAAGGTCCCTATTAAAAAACGCTGTAGAACCAGGTGATTATGTGGTGGACGCAACCGTTGGGAACGGTCATGATACTGTGTTCCTCGCAGAGCTCGTTGGCGACACTGGACATGTATATGGTTTCGACATTCAAGAAGAGGCGATCAGGAGCACACGAGTTAAGCTTAAGGACAAGCAATTAAAGGAACGTGTCACCCTTTTTAAAAAGGGCCATGAACACGTTATGGAGTGTCTATCGTCAAAAGAGCTAAGTGGTGCCATCTTTAACCTTGGATATTTGCCAGGTGGGGACAAGAATATTGTGACGACTGCCGACACAACCATTTCTTCCATCAAACAGATATTATCTTTATTGAAGCCAGAAGGAATCATTGTTCTAGTCATTTATCACGGTCATCCCGAGGGAAAGGTAGAACGTGATCAGCTTTTACAATACGTATCATCGATTGATCAAAAAGAAGCTCATGTTTTACAGTATCAATTTCTTAATCAACAAAATCACCCACCATTTATTGTTGCAATTGAAAAAAGAAGCCCAAAGTAATGATGTTCAAGAACTGAGATTTAGAAAAACTAGCTGTCGATCTCTTCGTTAGCTAGCTTTCACATCTCATGCGTTGAACACTTACTACTAACTTCTCCTGTTGGGGACTAGTTAAAGGGGCTTCTTTTTACATATTTGCCTGTCGTTCTATTGATAACTTTTTTCGTCTGTCGGTAATTAGCTTCCACCTTCTATACACTCTTCCGTTGACATAAAAGAAGTAGCTAATAAAGCCTCCCTGCTTAATCAACTGCTTGGCCATTTTTCGGACATCCTTCTGAACGTGAACCTTTTCGTCTGATAAATATACACCCAGTAACCCTCTATTAATAAATCGATGAAAAGACTCGTGGGGAATTCCTTCAATATTACGATCTGCTTCTTGAAGAAAATGAGCTAGGCGCTTTAACATCGATGGCTTATCAGGGTAGTAAAAGCAGAAGTTCAAATCTCCACCTTCTAGGTCCTCTTCCTGATCAATCAAATAATCAAGCAAGATATGTAAGCCTTGTACATAAGGAAAATAGCCGCTTCTAATTTTTTGAACATCCTCTTGTGCAAGTTCCTTTTGAAACCCATATGCAACAAGACAAAATATCCCTAGCGTTGATCCTGTACATGCCGAAAACTCGTACCACTCCATGTCCGGTAATCTTGACTTATGCTCAGAAAACCAGTGTTCTAACCGTGGTACTCGTTCTTCCGTAACAACGTGTTTATGAACCTGCAAAGCACAATAATAATTAGCTAGTTCAACTAATACTGTTTTAATTAGAGAATAATGAGGCACCTCTGATAAAACTTGCTGACACGTAAGCACCAAATCTTTAAGATAGGAACCATCATCTTGATCCGTTCGATATCGATAATAATCATGTCTATGTTCGTGTCCTACTGTTAAAGCATTCGGCATCGACTCATGAAGTGCCTCAAAATCTAAAGGATCCAATGAAGTACTACGATCACATAAATTATCTAAATAGTCACTGATTGTCTGATAAGCAACAATAAATTTTATACAACGTTCAAGGTTCTGGATGGATAATAACGCTAGTATAGATCCACCCTCACAATGAAAGGCCTTTGATCCTATGCTAGCAAGTGCCTGTGTTCGTAACTCCTGATTCGGAATTTCCTCTGCTCTCCTACGCCAATAATCAAGCTCTCGGTGAACAATCGGGAAAACATCTCGATAAACCTTTGTCATTAAACCTAAAGGGTGGGAAGGGACCATCTAATACACTCCTTTGCCTTGTTGCTCCTTATTGTACATTGATTGACAACTGAGTTTCAACAAAACGCTTTGCATACTCAAATACTTGTTCCCTTTCAGGTTCATTAAAAATTTCATGATACAGCCCGTGCCATTCTTTATACGTTTTATCGGTAGCGCCTAATAAGTCAAACCATTCCTTCCCCTTATGCTTATCAACGATTTGGTCATCCCCGCCCTGCATCATCAAAATAGGAACATCTGGCAGCTTGCTAATATTGAAAAATGCCATTTCCGTTCCATGAATAAGCTCTCTGAACCACCTAACCGAAACCTTTGTCACATACAGTGAATCATTACTATCAAGTTCAATAACTTCCTTATTTCTTGTTGCCATAGAAGGTGTTAATCCCGTATTAATTCGAAAAGAAGGGACAACCTTATTCATTACTCTCGAAGCCATATCAAGGAATAGTGATGGTGTTGTCTGCTCACTAATTCCTAAACAAGGAGAGGAGAGAATCATACACTTTATTTGTAAGTGTTTTTCTTGCATTGTTCTAATAGCAGTCAGTCCGCCCATACTATGGCCGATTAGTATAATGGGTAGCTGATAGGATAAAGCTTCTTTATACCATTCTTCAACGGTTTCAATATACACATCAAATTTATCAATATGACCTCGGTCTCGTCTTGACGTTGTTCCCTGACCTGGTAAATCCCCCATAATGACGTGGTAGCCATCACCTCGCCACATTTCTATTAACCATTTATAGCGACCATGATGCTCTGCTGCACCATGAACAATGACAACTACTGCTTTGGCTTCTTCAGCTTCCCATTTCCACATAATTAATCTCCTCCTTATCCTTATCAGATTCTTATTTATTTTGTTAAAATATAAATATAAAAATAAAGGGGACATGAATAATGATATATCCTTATAAAAATCATACACCAAAAATTGCAGATACTGCATTTATTGCTGATTATGTCACGATTTCAGGTGATGTAGCAATAGGCGATTATACAAGTATCTGGTTTAATACCGTAATCAGAGGAGATGTATCACCGACAATTATTGGAAACCGAGTAAATATTCAAGATAATTGTGTGTTACACCAAAGCCCAAACCGAACTCTAGTTATTGAAGATGATGCTTCTATTGGACATCAAGTGATCCTACATAGCTCGATTATTAGAAAAGGTGCGTTAATTGGTATGGGTTCAATTATCCTAGACGGTGCAGAGATTGGTGAAGGTGCCTTTATCGGTGCAGGTAGTCTTGTTCCTCAAGGAAAAGTGATACCGCCACATAGCCTCGCATTTGGACGACCTGCCAAAGTGATTAGAGCTTTAAATGAAGAAGATCAAAAAGATATGGAACGCATTAGACGAGAGTATGTTGAAAAAGGTCAGTATTATAAATCTCTGCAACCTTAAACAGTTTCAATATTTTTGCATTCACTTAGCATTTCCTAAATTGTTGACCCTTACTATAAAAGTATATGCTATTCTGAACTTCTGCTATCACACAAGAAAACAAAAAGGAGAGCAACCCTGAACCAGGATTGTTCTCCTCTTTTGTATCATTTATTTAGATGCTTGCTCTTTTAAAGTAGCTGCTTTATCTGTACGCTCCCAAGGTAAATCCACATCTGAACGACCAAAGTGACCGTATGCAGCTGTTTGCTTGTAGATTGGACGGCGTAGGTCTAGCATTTTGATAATTCCTGCTGGACGTAAATCAAAGTTGCTTCGAATTAAGTCAACTAGTACTTCTTCAGACACAGTTCCCGTTCCGAATGTATCAACAGCAATAGAAACTGGTTGTGCCACACCAATTGCATAAGCAAGTTGTACTTCAGCTTTATCAGCTAGTCCTGCTGCAACGATATTTTTAGCCACATAACGTGCTGCATAAGCTGCAGAACGGTCTACCTTAGTTGGATCCTTACCAGAGAATGCTCCTCCACCGTGGCGAGCATATCCACCGTACGTATCAACAATAATCTTACGGCCTGTTAAACCAGCATCCCCTTGAGGACCTCCGATTACGAAACGGCCTGTTGGATTAATGAAATATTTTGTTTCCTCATCAATTAATTCCTTAGGAACGACAGGATCTATAACATGCTCTTTTAGATTACGTTTGATTTGCTCATTTGAAATTTCAGGGTGATGTTGAGTTGAGATAACGATTGTATCAATTCGAACTGGCTTATCGTTTTCATCATACTCTACTGTTACCTGTGTTTTACCATCTGGACGAAGGTAAGGTAAGATTTCTTCCTTACGAACTTCAGTTAGACGACGAGCAATTTTATGTGCTAAAGAAATTGGAAGTGGCATAAGTTCTTTTGTTTCGTTATTTGCATAACCAAACATTAATCCTTGGTCCCCTGCACCAATTGCATCAATTTCTTCATCTGTCATTTGACCTTCACGTGCTTCTAAAGCTTGGTCAACTCCCATTGCGATATCAGCTGATTGCTCATCAATTGAAGTTAAAACAGCACATGTCTCTGCATCGAAACCATATTTTGCACGAGTATATCCAATTTCACGGACAGTCTCACGAACAATCTTTGGAATATCTACATATGTAGAAGTAGTGATTTCACCTGCAACAAGAACTAAACCTGTTGTAACTGAAGTTTCGCAAGCTACACGAGCATTAGCATCCTTTGCTAAAATAGCATCAAGGATCGAATCAGAAATCTGATCACAAATTTTGTCTGGATGTCCTTCTGTCACAGACTCAGATGTAAATAAACGGCGTTTTTTTGACATCTAACGTTTTTCCTCCCTTTATACAATAAATAGGTGAAGATTCTCACCTCTTTGTTGATACGGTACTCATTCCCTTATTATTCTAATAAAAACATATTTTTATTAGGAAAACATGCTTTTTTCGACAAACTTATGACCAGGCCACAACAAGATCTATAGAAGAAAGAAGAAATTGCCTTATCGTTTCAGCAATTCAACCACATTCTAAAGCCAAAGAAAAACCTTTCCCTATTAGAGGAAAGGTTTTAACAAACATCATAGCCTTTCGCTCTTATCGTTCAAGGCCAATACGCCTTGCATCAGGTTAGCACCTTATCATTCTCATGATGGTTGCTGGGTTTCATAGGGCCTGTTCCCTCCGCCTGCTCGGGATAAGAGAGTATCCGTTCGGCTCATATCATATCGAAGAAGTCGAATGATGTCAACAAAGAATTACTACATATATAAAAACTTATCTTTATAATAGGAAATAATTAATATGGTGTATCATTCTGATCGTGTTTCTTCTTATTTAGTTCTTCGAGGGTTTGATACCTGATTAACTCATTCTCATTGTCTCTTGGCTTGACTTGACTGTAGACTCCACTAGCCGTTAAACCAATCAGCAATGCTGTTAATAGCCTTTCTGTCCATAACTGTGGCAAGCATACAATTACTAGTCCAGTCGCAATAGCCATAAGAGCACGGTATTTTTTATTAATTGAAAAGGCATTTCCAACCACCGTTACAAAGGCAGCTACCACTGCAGCAACTGTTGCGTAATCAAAACTACTTAATTGTGTAAAATCAAACATGATGCTCCCCTCCTATCTTACCCTATGGTAAAATATCAAAAAGGGTGTAGGTATTTGCCTAATTTATGGAATTTGAGGCCGATTTGTGAACTTTAGTCAAATTTCGCAGCACTATTCAAAACATTATTGCGTACAATACCGTAAAATAGTATAGACTATTGAGCTAAATATGTTATACTAATTCTCAGAAGCAATCATTTATTTACATTAAATGTTAGATTAATAGAAAAATCACAAAAGGCAGGTTATGAAGATGAACTCGATTGATCTCTCCATTAACTTAAAAGAATTGTTAGGCAGCCATCACGTGTATACAAACTTATCGGTATCACAGCTTGTTGAAAAGGTACTTTCACGAAATGAAGGTGAATTAACTTCAACCGGTGCAGTAAGAGCTACAACAGGAAAATACACTGGGCGTTCACCAAAGGATAAATTTATTGTAGAAGAGGCATCAGTTAAAGATAAAATTGCTTGGGGTTCTGTAAACCAGCCAATTTCTGTTGATGCGTTTGATCGGTTATATCAAAAAGTATTAAATTACCTACAAAATAAAAATGAGCTATTTGTTTTTAAAGGTTTTGCTGGAGCAGACGAGAAGTATCGTCTCCCCATTCAAGTAGTAAACGAGTACGCTTGGCATAATCTTTTTGCTCATCAGCTTTTTATTAGACCTGAAGATCATGAGCTTGAGTCTCATGACTCACAGTTCACTGTTATTTCTGCACCGAATTTCAAAGCTGACCCAGAAGTAGATGGTACCAAATCGGAAACATTTATTATCATCTCCTTTGAACGTAAGATTGTCTTAATTGGTGGAACAGAATATGCAGGTGAGATTAAAAAATCAATTTTTTCTGTCATGAATTATGTACTTCCTGAAATGGGCATTCTTCCTATGCACTGTTCGGCAAATGTTGGCATGGAAGGCGATGTTGCCTTATTCTTTGGACTGTCTGGAACAGGTAAAACAACGTTATCAGCAGATGCTAACCGTAAATTAATTGGTGACGACGAGCATGGCTGGTCAAATAGTGGTGTTTTCAATATTGAAGGTGGATGCTATGCAAAGTGTGCAGACCTAACAAGAGAAAAAGAACCCCAAATCTTTGATGCGATCCGTTTTGGTAGTGTATTAGAAAATGTAATTCTTGATGATCAATCAAGAGTAGCAAATTACGATGACACTTCTTTAACTGAAAACACACGTGCGGCATACCCAATTCAAGCAATAGATAATATCATTCAACCAAGTGTTGCTGGGCATCCAAATACTATTGTGTTCTTAACAGCTGACGCATTTGGGGTATTACCTCCAATCAGCAAGCTTACAAAAGAGCAAGCAATGTACCATTTCCTAAGTGGTTATACAAGTAAACTAGCTGGTACTGAAAGAGGAGTTACTTCACCTCAAGCAACATTCTCAACTTGCTTTGGTTCACCTTTCCTTCCACTACCTGCAACGGTTTATGCAGAAATGCTTGGAAAGAAAATTGATGAACATAACTCTCAGGTATTCCTTGTTAATACAGGATGGACTGGTGGAGAATATGGAGTCGGTAGTAGAATGAAGCTTAGCTATACAAGAGCCATGGTTCAAGCAGCTTTAGAAGGTGAGTTAAACAGCATTGAGACAATAAAGGATGAGACATTCGGATTAGATATTCCTTTACATGTTCCTGGTGTACCAGATGAAGTACTACGTCCTGAATTGACTTGGGAAAACAAAGAAGCATATAAACTTAAAGCTAATGAACTAGCTGAGAAATTTAAGAATAACTTTACAAAGTTTTCTAATGTGCCACAAGAAATTGAACAACTAGGTGGCCCTACTGTTAAATAGCACATAAAAACAGCAATCAATCGATTGCTGTTTTTTTAATTTGTTGAATTAAGAGATAGTAGCTCATACGTAATAGTTGTTATGTTGTTCTCTAGCTCTAGTCTTTTAATCTTTGCTGTTCCAGTTGGATCAGCATCCTTTGTCTTTCTCACTTCTAAAGGAATGTCTAATGGATACAAACGATAGCCTTCCTTTTTAAGGGTAAATAAGTTATCTTGTATTCTTACTTCTAATCCTTTTGTTACGATCATCGTATTTAATTCAAGTGGCATTCCCATTCACATTCACCTCCCCTATTGTTTCTTCATCCAACTCGTTAAATCCTGTACCACTTTGCGATTTATTTTCGGTGGAAAATAATGTGTAAACTCATCGAAGTACCAGGCTTCCACTGACTTTCCTAGCTCTTTCAACCTTCTTTCAAGGCGGTGAGAATGTTCAATGGTAACATTTAGATCCTTTTTACCATGTATGATGAGTACAGGAGCTTGTATTTTTTCTAACTCAAAAAGAGGTGTTCTCCTTTTATATTCTTCTGGTACCTTGTTTGGACTGCCTCCAATAACCCGCTTCATCATTCTTCTTAAATCCAATCGTTCATCATAGGTTAGGGCCATATCAGTGACTCCTCCCCAAGAAACAATTGATCTAATACTTGGATGAATAATAGCCGTAAACAGGGCCATCACACCACCTCTTGAAAATCCAAAAACATGAATTCGGTCCTTCTTCACTTTTGGGTGTTGAGTAAGTATAGTATGTGCAGCAAGGGCATCATGTCTGTCATCTCCAGCAAAATCCTCATTACCATCTCCACCTTGATTTCCTCTATAAAATGGAGCCATCACAACAAAACCCTCGGAGGCAAACTGGACAATTCGTCCAATTCTAACTTTGCCCACATTTTTAATACCACCTCTTAAATAAAGAAAACCATCATATAATCCGTCTTCTTTTGGACTTGCAAGTAGACCTTTGATTTTCAATCCCTGACACCAATACGTAATAATAAATAGTTCAATATTAGGATTGGGTGAGGGAAATCTCTGCTTTTCTATAATTGTCCCGTCCATGTATTTGGGCTCTCCTTTCTTTGTTTTATAGGCATTCACACAATTTTTAATCCCACATATTGTATTGTAAGTAATTAATTTTAGCTATTCATTAGTAGGAGGTCAAAATGATGCGGTACTTAAAAATATCTTTTATTGTGTTGCTGTCTGTTGTATTAATAGGTGCTATTAGTGGTTGTGGCCAAAGTGATGTTCAAAAGGTTCGAGTTGGAGAAGTAACTCACTCTATTTTCTATGCTCCCCAATATGTTGCCTTATCTGAGGGTTTTTTTGAAGAAGAAGGTCTAGAAGTTGAGCTACAAGGAACCTTCGGAGGAGACAAAACCATGACAGCTCTTCTTTCGGACGGTATTGATATTGCACTCGTAGGTTCTGAGACATCGATTTATGTTTATGCTCAAGGAGCAACTGATCCTGTTATTAATTTTGCCCAATTAACTCAAACAGACGGGACTTTTTTAGTCTCCCGTGACAAGATTGAAAACTTCTCTTGGGATCAATTAAAAGGTAGTACATTCTTAGGTCAACGAAAAGGCGGTATGCCTCAGATGGTTGGTGAGTATGTCCTCAAGCAAAATGGAATAGAACCTCATGAAGATCTGGAACTTATTCAAAATATTGAATTTGCTAATATTGCTAATGCCTTCGCATCAGGTACGGGTGACTTTGTACAGCTATTTGAACCAACCGCCAGCATTTTTGAGCAAGAGGGCAAGGGGCATATCATTGCTTCTTTTGGAACAGAATCAGGTCATGTACCTTACACTACTTTTATGACAAAACAAAGCTTTTTAGATGAAAATGAAGAAACCGTTAAAAAATTCACAAGGGCCATTTATAAGGCTCAACAATGGGTTGATTCTCACACAGCAAAAGAAATTGCAGAATCAATTGCTCCTCATTTTGAAGATACCGATGTGGAGTTAATTGAAACAGTTGTAGATCGTTATAAATCTCAAGGTTCATTCGCTACCAACCCAGTTCTCGATGAGGAAGAATGGTTGAACCTGCAAAACATTATGGATGAAGCTGGAGAGCTCCCTACTGAAGTAGATCATGGTGTACTTGTAAATACTGAAATCGCAGAAAGTATCATCTCAGAGTAAAGGAGATGAAAACATGAGTTTTTTAACCATTAAAGATATTCATCACACTTATTTTACAAAGGAAACGACCACAACAGCGTTAGAGAATATTTCACTTTCAATCGAGGAAGGCGAGTTCGTATCCTTCCTCGGCCCAAGCGGCTGTGGAAAAACTACTTTATTGTCTATTATTGCAGGTCTGCTCAAACCTACTGAAGGTGAGATTAATATAGATGGCCGAAGAGTCACAAAACCAAATGCCTCCATCGGCTATATGCTTCAGCAGGATTATCTTTTCCCGTGGAAAACAATACAGGAAAATATACTCCTCGGCCCGACTATTACGAACTCTTTAACAAGGGACACAAGAGATTATGGCATTCAATTATTAAAAGAAATGGATCTTGTTAATGTTGAAGATTCATACCCTCGGCAACTATCTGGTGGTATGAGACAACGTGTAGCATTAATACGAACATTGATGACAGATCCTAAAATTCTGCTACTTGATGAACCATTTTCAGCTCTTGATTATCAAACCAAACTTAAGCTTGAAAACCTTGTATCCACTACATTAAAGAACTTTAATAAAACGGCACTACTTGTTACCCACGATATTGGTGAAGCAATTGCCATGAGTGACCGTATCTTTCTATTAGCTGCTAATCCAGGTCGAATGGCAAAGACATTTCTTGTTCCACAAGAGTTAAGGGAGCTTAAACCATTTGATGCAAGGCAGCATACAACCTACTCAAAGCTATTTCAAGCCATTTGGAAGGAGCTGGAGTCCCTTGAAAATTGAAAAAAAGGTAGAAGTCCTTCATCAGCAGTATCTCTATAGCCTAAAAAAGGAGAAGCGACTGGTTCGTTTTTACCAGCTTCTAATCTTCATCATGTTCTTTGGGTTATGGGAAATTGCAAGCAAATTACATTGGATTGACCCATTACTATTTAGTAGTCCATCTAAAATTTTTGATCTATTTTTAACGAAAGTCGCTGATGGAACATTAATCACACATACTTCCATTACACTTTTCGAAACAGTACTAGGCTTCATTATTGGTACTGCTTTAGGAACACTAACTGCTGCTATTCTGTGGTGGTCACCGATTATCTCAAAAATTGTAGATCCATACCTAGTGATCTTAAACGCTCTACCTAAGGTAGCATTAGGGCCAATCTTAATCGTAGCATTAGGGCCTAGCTTTGCATCAATTATTGCCATGGGAGCGATCATCTCGGTTATTATTACCACCATCGTAATCTATACTTCTTTTAAAGAAGTGGATGAGAACTATATAAAGGTACTGAGAACTTTTGGTGCATCTCGAGCTCAATGCTTTAAGGATGCGATTCTTCCAGCCTCTTTTCCGACCATAATTTCAACGCTTAAAGTGAATGTTGGTTTGTCATGGGTAGGGGTAATTGTAGGTGAGTTTCTTGTTTCTTCAAAAGGACTTGGCTATATGATTATCTACGGCTTTCAGGTTTTCAATTTTACGTTGGTATTGTTAAGCTTATTATTAATTGCTTGTTTTGCAACAATTATGTACCAAGCAATCGAATGGATGGAAAAGAAACTAATTCGTCATCACTAATTGAAATGACAAGGGTGAGGCTCCATTCATGGAAGGTGAAATCTTTTTTGTTCACCTTCTTCGGTTGGCTATTCTATTTATAAGGCACCTGTTTACCAGGTGACTGACATTACATATTTTTTTATATAGTCAAGACTATGTAACAAAACATCATCCTTCATAATAAAACTAAACCGTACATCTTGTGCTACATCTGTTGGAAGGAAAGGAAGTAATACAGGCCCATTCGTTTCATAGTAGGTGCTCTGCTTTTGAAGAGAGCCAACCTCAGCAAAATAAATATTTTTAATAATAACTTTTTCTTTACCTGTTACCTTGTATTGTCCGATATATTGTAGCGAATCAACTTTGCCTCCCGTCTCCTCCATTACCTCTCGAATGGCAGCATCAGTTGGATCTTCACCTTTTTCCACCTTACCACCAGGAAACTCTAATCCTCTTCTAGAGTGTGAGGTAAGCAGCCATTGATCCATGTATCGACAAATAACCCACACATGTTTGGGGCGATTTGAAAATGGATGATCTTGAAAAGAAAGCAGTACTTCATTTTTGTAGTGATCAATAAAGGTAAACATATATCTATCCCCATCTTTTACATTTGTTACGATAATATCATAAGCGTGGCTATAAAGCACTCATTGTAAGCCAGTGCCTAACTAAATTTCATAATCTGAGAAAGACCTGGCAAACGCCAAGTCTTTAGGGTTAATCTTTTTTTAATAGTCCTTGCTCTGAAATCAGGTTCTTAGCTTCCTGATCTCCGAGCTCATATATTAACTGAAATACCTTTTGCATCGTCTCATCATATGCATCATTCGTTGGGTCATGATGGTATTCAATATACGGGACATGCGCACGCATAAATCCTTGCCAGTCTGTAGAGTAGATCTGATCAAAATATTCACGAAGCTCAATGATTTCTTCATCAGATGCTTCAATCTTATAATTCCAAGGTGAAGTGGTACTAATTTGTGAAATCTCTCCATTTGCTATGGATATATAGTATGTCTTTTTCAATATTTTCAGCTCCTTACACCTGCTAGCTTTTTCCCGTTTACTTGTCCATTACCTACTTAAGTGAGATAATAACGTTAACACGCTGAATGCTATGACTGTTTAGCCGATGAACAAAAACTTATGCATGAAAGCTCACATTATCATTTTGCCTCAACAAAAGCATAATATTCTTTACTTCTTTTTAGACTTTGATTTAACCAGTTCGATCACTTTGATTAGAAAAACTGGAATTGGTAATCCCACTCTTTTTGCATTTTCTAAAATAGAAATGATCTCATTCATAATATAAAATATAATGGTGGCATCTCTGACTAAATACTCAACTTCGGTAATCATATCAATCATGTGGGCAACGGAGACTAATACGAAAATTAGAAGCTTCTGTGCAATACCACGGAACCCGATTTTACTGCAAAGCTTCTTTTCGATTCCAGCTGCAATAATACCGGTTAAATAATCAACTATAACCATAAAAGTTAATATAGTTAGTAAGGAGCCCCAGCCTCCAAACATATAGGAGGTTAAAGAGCCAGCTAGCGATAGGATGGTGGCGATTGAAAAGTCCACTTTCATCGTATCTTCCTCCTTCAATCATAATATAGGCTTGGTCAACCCAATATGGGATGTGCTACAAAAATAATGCATAATTGCAGCATCACAGACAAGTCCATACCATATACTATTCGAAACAGGAAAATCCGGAAGGGTATTTATCCTACTAATTGTGCATTGTATAAAGATAAATATAAAAATAGAGGTGACAGAATTGAAACTAGTAGATGAATTATATGAAATGTATAAACACCATTTTACAGGGGATGAAGAAGATGTTGATATTATTGCATTTTCTGTATTAGAGCAATTAAATAGAAAAAACATGTTTAACCTCTTAAGTGAGCTTGAAGATCAGGAATTATACGACTTAGTCGGACTTTATTTAATAGAGGGCCTAAAAGGTAAGTTAGCAAAAGAGGGGCTACTACCCATGAAAGACGTAAGCCAAGAAAAACGGACGATTCATTAAAGAAAAGCTGAAGCACCCCGTTCAGACCCGACAAGCAAATGTTCCACCAAGAAAAAAAGGAGGCTTTTCCCTTTTATTCTTGGTGGGTTATTTGACCTCGAGGGTCTGGGTGCCGAAGCTAGACAATAGAAAAGCTGAAGCACCCCTATAGGGGATGTCAGGCTAAATGCGCAACGTCCTGTTGCGACGCCTGCCTGACCTGCATCCTGCAGGCCTCCGACAAGCAAATGTTCCACCAAGAAAAAAAGGGGGCTTTTCCCTTTTATTCTTGGTGGGTTATTTGACCTCGAGGGTCTGGGTGCCGAAGCTAGACAATATAAAAGCTGAAGCACCCTATAGGGATGTCAGGCTAAGAGCGCAACGTCCTGTTGCAACACCTGACTGACCTGCATCCTGCAGGCCTCCGACAAGCAAATGCCTTCGAGAAAAAAGTGGTGGGTTTCCACTTTATTCTCGAAGGGTTATTTGACCTCCAGGGTCTGGGTGCTGAAGCTAGACAATAGAAAAGCTGAAGCACCCTATAAAGGAGGCTATGTGCGTAACCTCCTTTATAGGTTCTACAATAAAAAGAAGCCCCACTCGTATACGGCGAGCGGGGCTTACTTTACTTAATGGCTAAATAACTTAGATAACTTTGTAATTACTTGGTCAATTTGTTCTGTCGTTATATCATAATGAGTTGTAAACCTAATCATAGTTGGACCGAAAGCAACAGCAAGAATTCCTTCATTTTTAATTTGTTCTAGAAATTCATTTGAAGATATATTTAATTTTTTAATATCTACTAACAGGATATTTGTGTCTACCTGGTTTACGATATCTAGAGTTGATATATTTCTAATACCCTCTTCTAAACGCTTAGCATTTCCATGATCTTCGCTTAATCGTTCTACCATTTCTGTAAGTGCAATATACCCTGGTGCAGCAATAACTCCTGCCTGCCGTAATCCTCCACCTAATCGTTTACGCCATTTTCTCGCTTTTCTAATAAACTCCTTGTCTCCTGCAATGATTGAGCCTACTGGAGAACCTAATCCCTTAGATAAACAAATTTGGACCGTTGTCGTATATTTGGTAAACTCTGAAACAGGTTGATTTAAGGCAACAGCTGCATTAAATAAACGGGCTCCATCTAAATGTATAGGAATATTATATTTTGAAGAAATAGAATGGATTTCTTTCATATTTTCGATTGACACCACTGCCCCACCAGCACGGTTATGGGTATTTTCTAAACAAATAAGTGTGGTTTCAGGTAGGTGAACATCATCACCACGAATAGCAGACTCCACTAGTAAAGGATCCATGGCACCGCGCGTTCCCCTAATGGTTCTTGGTTGAACTCCTGCAAATGCTGAAATGGCAGCTCCCTCATAGTAGAATAAGTGAGATTCTTCTTCCAATATAATTTCATTTCCAGGCTGACAATGAGTAAGAACAGCTATTTGGTTTCCCTGAGTTCCACTAGTTACAAATAGTGCAGACTCTTTCCCTAATACATCTGCTGCCTTTTCTTCTAGCTTATTTATTGTTGGATCCTCACCATAAACATCGTCCCCAAGCTCGGCCTCAAAACTAGCTTTCCTCATCTTTTCAGTCGGTTTCGTTACAGTATCACTTCGTAAATCAATCACCTTACTCAGCTCCTCTATACTTCATCAATTTAAGAACAATTATAACACGCTCCTATTATTTCAGGTTACGAAATATTTGGAACTTCAATTAAAAAAATTAATAATAAGTAGAGTAAGATAGAAGTAAAAGAGCATAAAAAAACACGCCAGAATTCAGCGTGTTTGGAATGATTTATTATTTTCCTAAGAAAGATGTTAGCATCCATACATGTTTTTCTAAGCTCTGATGAATAGCTAAAAGCATATCACCTGTTGTCTCATCTCCAACCTCATCAGCAAGGTTCATGCCCTCTTTAAGCTCACCGATCATTGTATTAAAATCATTAACAATTGATTGTACCATTTGACTAGCATCTTCATTTCCATTAGCTTCTTGTACGGATGATAGCTCTAATACTTCCTTCATCGTAGCAACTGGCTTACCATCAATGGCAAGAAGTCGTTCTGCTAATTCATCAATATGAACTGCCGCTTCTGTATAGAGCTCCTCAAACTTGTCATGTAAAGTGAAGAATTGTGGCCCTTTAACAAACCAATGAAAGTTGTGTAATTTAACGTATAATACATTCCAGTTTGCTACTTGTCCATTAACGATTTGTGTTAAATTGTTTGTCATAAAAAGCACTCCCTTATATCATTCTACTATCATAAATTCCCCATAAAAGTTAACTCTAAACATCTTTTTAGCTGGAGCTAGTTATCATACCATTCAGACTAATTGCATGCTAAAATATAACTATGAGGAGGTGCTTTGTTGTATACAGTTCTCATTATTTCAATTATTGTGGTTATTATTGTATTACTACTTAGTGTCCTGACTATTAATAAAGGTTACGCCTACAAGCAAACAGTGGATCAGCTCGAGGACAATCCATATATTAATGAACTAGATTCTAAGGACGTTGTTAAAGAAGACGACAGAGTGGAGGAAAAGCACAGATGAGAAACCCTAAACTTGAGAAGTTAAAAGAAGAGTGGTTGGTAGAGGTTACGATAGACCAAATTCAAGAAGCAATGGACAAGGGTGATCTAACGGCGAAAGAACTAGTTTTACTCTATCTAGATCGAATCGCTACATACAATAAAGCCGGAATTGGAGTTAACGCTGTTCTTGAAGTCAATCCAGATGCTTTACAAATTGCGGAAGCATTAGATCAAGAACGCAAAGTAAGTGGACCAAGAGGCGCATTACATGGAGTTCCTGTTTTACTAAAGGATAACATAGATACAGGCGATAAATTACATACTAGTGCAGGCTCTTTAGCCTTAAAGGATTCCTATGCATATGAAGATGCTTTCATTACTCAACAGCTTCGAGAAGCAGGAGCGATTATTTTAGGAAAAGCCAATATGACCGAATGGGCAAACTTTATGGCAGAGAATATGCCAACTGGTTACAGCTCTAGAGGTGGACAAGTATTAAATCCATATGGACCTGGAAAGTTTGAAGTAGGAGGCTCTAGTGCAGGCTCCGGTGCTGCTATCGCAGCAAACTTTGCTGCAGTTGCTATTGGTACAGAGACTTCTGGATCCATACTAAGTCCTGCTAGCCGTAACTCTTTAGTCGGAATAAAACCAACCATTGGTTTAGTTAGTCGTACAGGAATTATTCCAATTGCCCATACTCAGGATACAGCCGGACCAATGACTAGAACAGTAAAAGATGCAGCTATCCTATTAAATGTACTAGCAGTACCGGACGAATCTGATTCTGTTACTTTAAAAAATTCAGTTAACTATGACTATACTGAGTTTCTTGTCGAGGATGGTCTTAAGGGTAAACGAATTGGAGTGGCTACAGAAGTATTCCAATATCTATCAGAAGAAGAAAAAGCAAGAATGGAAGAAGCAGTTGCTGTATTAAAAGATTTAGGAGCAACAGTTATTGATTCTGTCACCATCCCTTCTAGTAAGGAAAAATGGGATTACAATGTTTTAGTATATGAATTTAAGACAGATTTAAATGCTTATTTACGTAATGTAGATCCAACCCTAGGCATTCGTTCTCTAGCAGATGTGATTCGTTTTAATGAGGAGAATGCAGAGCAAACGTTGAAATATGGTCAAAAGATTATGTTGGAAGCAGAGCAAACAAGTGGGACTCTTACAGAGCCTGAGTATTTAACAAGCTTGGAACAAGATCAATATCTATCAACTGAACAAGGAATAGATGCGGCTCTAGAAGAGCATGATCTAGATGCAATTGTGTTTCCAAACAACTTTGGAGCAGGGATTCCGGCTAAAGCAGGATACCCATCTGTAACCGTTCCAGCAGGCTATTCTTCTGATAATGGCCCAGTCGGTATTACTTTTACAGGAACAGCATTTAGTGAGCCAGCACTGATTCAGATGGCCTATGCTTTTGAGCAAAAGACAAAGCTCCGTGTTCCACCAAATCTAAACATATAATGCTTTCTTAGGTTGACGACTTTATTTGTTCGTCAGCCTTTTTACTTAAGAAGAGCCCTGCCAATCTACTGGCAGGGCTCTCTCTTTTAATATGTTTCATATATATAAGGTTGCTTTGGTTTTTCAATAAGCTCGATTTCCTCAATTTGTAAATAAGGTAGAACCCAATCATTGTACTCTGTTTTAGTAAGAGTTCCAGTTACTCTTACCCATTGGTCTTCCTTTAGATCCTTAACCATATCACCTGTCGATAGGGTTCCATATACAGAAGAATCTGCCACACAGCAGGAGAGACCGAACCTTGCAATAACCATTTGATTTTCGTTAAAGTCAGGCTCTCTGAATACAAATCCAATAACCTCCATCTTCTTTCCAACAAACTTATCTGGGTCCATATCAATAATATTCATCGTTTGGATGTAGGTTTCTTCCTGGACTACAATTTTATCCATTGCTAAAAGCTCTTTCTCTAACTCCTCATAAAAGCCCTCAGGCGGTGCTTGAATTTGAAAACCTTCCGGGTGCTCCAAAGGTAAATCCTCTGAAATCTCACTACCATCAATTCCATATATTTGTTCCAGTTCTGAGACATACTCTTCAGGATCATCTAAGTAATCTAACACCTTATCCTGATTATATTCTGAAGCCAATTGTGGATTATTTCCTGTAAATCCACGCTTAGCTGCCAAAGATGAACCTAATGTTGCTTCCGCGAACAAAAAACCCGTTACGACTGGAAAAATAAAGATAGAGTAAATGACAGTAGATTTTAAGACATTTGTAGATTGCCCATGATCTACACCACAATCACAGTAAAGGTCAGCTTGATCTTTGGATCCACTTCGCCATATCTGAATAATGCCAAGAAAAAGAAATGTAATCGTAGCAAAGTAAATAAATGGCATCATTTTAGGAGCAATAAAGTTAAATATATTTCCTGTTAAGATTAACTTAACTGATAGTAATGAAAAGCCAATTAGAATAATCCCTCTAATAAATAAGTGAAAACTATAGTCCCTTGTTTCCATTTCAATCACCTCAACTTATATCTACATGATTGTTTGATACAGTAAAATAAAGCAATACACAGATACAGTAATCACGATCATTAAGCCAATGACAAAGCGCGCCTTAAAATATGCAAATAGCATGATGGTATTCTTTAAATCTAGCATTGGACCATAAACTAGAAATGCTAGAATTGCCCCAATTGAGAAGGTATTACCGAAGGAAGAGGCAACAAAAGCATCAGCCTCAGAACATAATGATAAGACATAAGCGAACGCCATCATAACAGCAGGAGCTGCAAGATCACTAGAGGCTAGTGCAGTTAATATATCTCTGTCCAAAAATGTTTGGAATAAGCTAGCAACAAACGCTCCAAAGATAAGATATTTACCCATTTCAAAGAATTCATCACTTGCATGATATAAAGTTGATTTTAAGCGATTTTGAACCTTTGGCATTTCGACTGGCTGAATTCCTACTAATTCCTCTTTAGACCATTTTAACTGGTTGGAATTTTGAAATAATAAATAAATCACAAAGCCAATAAAGATCGACAAAACAAAGGCAAGTCCCATTCTGCCATAAACTACTTCCATCGTGCCTTGAAAAGCATAATAAGTGGAAGCAAATACAATTGGATTTAAAATAGGAGCTCCTACTAATAACACAACACCAACATGAAGTGGCATACCTTTTTTAATTAATCTTCTTACTACTGGTACAATTGCACACTCACATATAGGAAACACTACAGCAAGCAAAGCTGCCGGAATTAATGCAACCATTGCATTCTTTGGAATAAATCGTTGTATCGTTTCCTCAGACACATAGGTTTGGATTAATGCCGACACAAACACTCCTAACAATATAAAAGGTATTGCTTCAAGAACAATACTTAGAAAAATCGTATTTACATTTAGCCATGATTCTGGAATGTCTAGATTGGCTGGGTCAAACGAAGAGAAGTCAATAAAGAAAAATAAAAACAAAAACAATGCAATGAGACCAAAACCAATTATATCCTTTAAAACCGTCAACCCTTGTTTGTTCATTCTCATTCTCCTAACAAACTAGTAATCTTTTATGATTATAACACACTTTTCTTTTACTAGATTTTACACTTATATGTATTATATAGCTTGGCAATTTAGACGATGAAAAATAAATAAGACTATTTAGTGAATACTATTTTTTCCATTCTGAAAATATATAAAAACCCCCTGCAAATTGCAGGGGATTATGATTATTATCCGAATACCTTATGAAGATCTTCTTTTGTTTGTTGAAGCCAAAAGTTCATTAAGCGCTTAGCACCTTCTAGATCATGGAGCTTTGCTTGACCACACTGCTTTTCAGTTGCAGCTGGAACCTCAACTGTTTCTACTGCCTCTTTCATCGTATCTTCCATTAAGTCGATAATTTCAGATTGTGTTGGATTCCCACTAACAACAAGATAAAATCCAGTTTGACAACCCATTGGAGAAACGTCGATAATATCAAAGTGATCATATTTTTCTGAATGCTTACGGATATTAAAGGCTAACAAATGCTCTAACGTGTGAATAGCATCTGGCTTCATCGCTTGTTTATTTGGTTGGCAAAAGCGGATATCAAATTTATTTACTTCTCCGTCGCTTCCTACTTTATGAACACCACAATGTCTAACATACGGTGCTACAACTGCATCATGATCTAACTCAAAACTTTCTACTGATGGCATATTATTCACTCCTTAAATATCTTCTATAAACTATAATAACGCGAAATGATTCTTTTTTCACTAATTTAGATTGGAATACTAAGAATTATCTTTATGTACATGGAGGGTTCACATGCTTAAAACTGTATTTATACTTATCATACGCTTTTATCAAAAATTTATTTCTCCTATTACCCCACCGACTTGCCGATTTTACCCTACATGCTCTCATTATGGACTCGAATCAATAAAAAGGTTTGGCGCTTTAAAGGGTGGATGGCTCACCATCAAAAGGCTTTGCAAGTGTCATCCCTTTCATCCTGGTGGAAATGATCCAGTTCCACCGAAATAAGTGATTCCTAATTATCATATTTAAATAAGTGCCGTTAAAAGGACTCTGTTTTGTCCTTTTTTTGTTGTATTAATATCCATTAAAGTTTTGATAGCAATTTAGATTAGACAATTACACTCATTAATTTTACTTTAAACTTGTCAAAAAGTTATTAATGGTTTATCATTCGTTTTAAATCGTAATAATTACGTTTTAAGGAGAGGGAGATACAATTGAAAAAAATTCCAGTAACTGTATTAAGTGGCTATTTAGGTTCAGGTAAAACAACGTTATTGAATCATATTCTACAGAATCGGGACGGTCTAAAAGTAGCTGTCATTGTAAATGATATGAGCGAAGTTAATATTGATGCTTCACTAATTAAGCAAGGTGGATTTTCCAGGACAGAGGAGAAATTAGTAGAAATGCAAAACGGATGCATTTGCTGTACGCTGCGAGAGGATTTAATAAAAGAAGTTGAAAAGCTCGCTCATCAGGGTGATATCGACTATATACTTATTGAATCCTCTGGCATAAGTGAACCCATCCCTGTAGCTCAAACATTTACGTATATGGATGAAGAGTTGGGAGTGGATTTAACAAAGTTTTGCCAATTAGATACGATGGTAACCGTCGTTGATGCTTTTCGCTTCTGGAATGATTATACAAGTGGAGAAAGTCTACTAGAACGTCAGCAGGGCACAGATGAAAATGATACACGTGAAGTAGCAGATCTACTTATTGATCAAATTGAATTTGCAAATGTTATTATTCTAAATAAAATTGATTTACTTCCACAAGAAGATACAACAGAGCTTCAATTCATGCTAAAAAGATTAAATCCTAATGCAGAAATTATCTTATCAAGCCACTCACAAGTACCATTAACAAAAATTTTAAATACTAATCTATTTGATTTTGAAGAAGCAAGTATGGGAGCCGGTTGGATCAAAGAGTTAAATGAAGAACATTTACCAGAAACAGAAGAATATGGGATTTCATCATTTGTTTACAAAAAGAGAATTCCATTCCACCCAGAAAGATTGATGAATTGGATGGAGAACTGGCCAGTTGAAGTGGTCAGAGCAAAAGGATTTTTGTGGCTTGCTTCTCATAATGAAGATTCCATTTTGTTGTCACAAGCAGGTCCCTCTATTATATTCCAACCAGTAGGTAATTGGATTGCAGCTTTGCCACAGTCAGAACAAAAATTAACATTAGAGGAAGAACCCGAATTACTAGATCGTTGGGACCCAATCTATGGTGACCGCATAACAGAATTAGTGTTAATTGGTATTCATATGGGTCGAGAAGAAATTGAATCTTCCCTAAACGAATGCTTACTTACTGAAAACGAATTGAACCAAGATTGGACAAATATCTTCAAAGATTCCTCTCTCCTTGAGAATTTATTGTAAAATTTTTTTAGTTTCATAATCGTAACAATTACGATATAATAGCAATTGGGTTTCAAATCGAAACGATTATGATTTATTGAAAGGAGAATAATGAATGAAGAAATTATCCATTTTACTAACTTTATTTCTTATTATAAGTGTATTTCTAATGGGCTGTAATGAGCAGACCAACAACGAACCAGCTACAGAGACAACTTCTCAGGAAACGGAAACAGAGACAGAAATAACTGAAACAAAAGAAAGTGCGTTAAAGGTATACACGACCATCTATCCACTAGAATATTTCACTAAAAGAATAGGTGGAGATCATGTAGACGTTACTAATATCGTTCCTCCTGGTGCTGATGGACACACATATGAACCCACTGCAAAAACGATGGTAGACGTTGCAGATTCTAATGCCTTTATCTATACAGGTGCAGGAATTGAAGGTTATGCAGATGCAATAAATGAAGCTTTAAAAAATGAAGATGTTATAATTGTAAAAGCAGCTGATGGGATTGAGTTGATTCCCCACAGTGAAAATCATGAGGAACATGGACATGGTGAGCACGAAGAGGAAGCAAGCCATGATGAGCACGAAGAAGAAGCAGCACACGATGACCATGCTCATGATGAGCACGAAGAAGAAGCTGGACACGAGGAGCATGGAGAAGATGCCCACAATCATGGTGATCTAGATCCACACGTTTGGTTAGATCCTTTACTCTCTATTCAGCTTTCAGAGAATATACTGCATGTTCTTGAAGAATTGAAACCTGACGCAAAAGCAGATTTTGAGAAGAACTTTAATGAATTAAAGATAGAACTTGAACAGTTAGATCAAGAATTTAAGGACACAATTGCTAACTCTTCAACTAAGGAAATGATCGTCGCGCATGCTGCTTATGGTTATTGGGAAGCTAGATACGGAATCGAGCAAATTAGTGTATCTGGACTGTCACCAACCAACGAGCCTTCACAGCAAGAATTAACAAAAATTATTGATACTGCAAAAGAACATAAGATTAAGTATGTTATTTTTGAACAAAATGTATCAACGAAGATAGCTGAAATTATTAAGAATGAAATTAAAGCTGAGGCATTAACACTTCATAACCTTGAGTCACTTTCTGAAGATGATAGTAGTAATAATCAGGACTATTTCAGTTTAATGAAAAAAAATCTCGAGACTTTAAAAACAGCATTAAACTAAGAACAAAAGGCGCAAGCGCCCCGTTTAGCCCCTTGAAGAGAAAAAGGGCGATATTTCCCTTTTACTCTTCAAGGTTTATTTGACCTAGGAAAAAGTGTACTTCCTTTTTCCCTCGAGGGGCTGGGTGCTGAAGCTGGATTAAATGATAACACTAAAATTATACTTTCTTATCTTTCAAGAAAAAGCATAACTCATTGAAGAGTTATGCTTTTTTGGAATTTTTTTAACGAGTCGTGAATAATAATGATAATTGTTATCAATAATAAATAGTAGAAAGAGACAACCACGGTATTGATTGTCTCTCCTAGTTAAAACTTATAGATCAGCTGGTTCAAATGTCTTACAATCTGTTTCTCCGCTAGAAGAAGCGTTCTTCTCTTTATGATTTACAACATAAATCTGAGAAGCACCACATTTGTTTTCATTGCTGATATTGTGAACACAGCTACTTACTTCACATAATACGTCTAATGCCATTGTTAAACACCTCCTTACTATTATGATTTACAAATTTACTGCGTGCTATACAGTCATATTGGTTGTAACGAGGATTTATTAAAGAGGAAGTATGAAGAACAAAGGTAAAACGTGCTTGTAAAAGCAACACACAAAAGCAGCAGTGAACATCACTGCTGCTTTTCTTTCGTAAGTGAATAGAATGTCCCGTACAGGGAATCTGCACTAGAACTATTGAGTACCGCTTCTATAGATCTTACTGCACTCGAATAGTGTCTAAGACTGTAACGGTATCCTTCTTTACCATTTATATCAATTAATTCAATTTCTTTTGGTGTTTGTATATAAGCATGATGGACATAGATAGAGATTAGATTAACAATTAACTCTTTGTCCATATTACTCCATAAAACCTTCTTTATAACAAAGGAATTGTTGTCCTTCCACTCCCCCATTTCAAGTTGAATGAAAAGGTATCTATTTAATTCTTTTATGTAAATTGGGACATTTTGAGTGATTGTAAAAAGTTGTTCTTTATTAAAAGTTTCTACTAATTGAAGAAGATGATTACTTAGCTTTGCTAATGAAACAAGTCTAAATGAAGGATGAAAAAATGCTGAGTTCCTCGTATTTTTATAAATACATGCAAGTAAATTTTCATTATTTCGTTCATGGTGCTGAAGGTCAACATATTGGGATATGATTTGGTCAATCGTAAGTTGAAATAGGGTATGTTCTTCTCTAATACTTGGTGGTTGTTTCTGGTTAGATCTTGGGTGTAAAGAAAGAAAAGTCATATTAGCTACCTACTTTGATTTCCTGAATAACTGCATACATAGAACTCCAAGAGCGTTTTACAAAATAGATAGGCTTCTCTTTTTCCTTTGCTTTTTGTTTAATCACCTTTGCTAAATTATGATTAACATAATCAGTCAAAACAAAGACAATATCTATATTTTCAGGAATACCCTTTTTAACAGAATTCACCTTACGACCATCTATATGGTGGATTTCACCAAAACCAGTATTTATTAACTTTTCTGTAATTAAACCTAAATGATCTGCACCCACAACCATTAATGATCTCATCTTTCTTCCTCCCAAATTTCATTTCTTATTCTCATCTTAATTGAGAATGATTATCTTTGTCAAGCTAATTGATAAAAATTATCATTATCAATAAGAAAACAATAAAAGCTGTATAACCTTTATTTTAAATGGATAGATTATAGTACTGTAATACATAAGAGGAGGAATTAGAATGGACAGACACCCTATTTATACAGACTCTCTTGCAAATGTGTGGCATCATGAACTTTCTCCACAAGACACATTTAACTATGAAGCGGATGCACTTGACTGGGATGATCAAGATCCATTTGATGAAGATAAAGATCAGAGGATTTCTTTTTACTTATAATTGATAAAGAGCAAAAGGAGCAAGCGCCCTGGTAGCCCCACGACATGCAAAAAAGAAGAGTAATCACTCTTCTTTTTTGTTTACTTTGCTAACCTTTATCTATTTTTACTAATTCCTGAAGCTTATGACGCTGTAATTTATTCGTAGCATTCCTTGGAAGCGAGGAAACGAAGTAAATTTGCTTAGGGACCTTATATTTGGCAAGTTGAGCTTTACAATAAGCTTCGACTTCCTGTGAGGTTAGCTCAACTCCTACAACAAACGCGACAGGAACCTGCCCCCACTTTTCATCTAAGATACCTACCACACCTGCTTCCGTTATTTTTGGATGTGATAAAAGAACACCTTCAATTTCGGCTGGATAAATATTTTCTCCGCCAGATATAATGAGATCCTTTCGTCGGTCTAGCACGAAGAGGAAGCCTTCATCATCAACATAGCCGATGTCACCAGTATGTAGCCACCCTTCTTTAATGGATGACTGAGTAGCTTCTGGCTGATTAAGGTATCCATAAGTAACCGTAGGACCTTTCACGACGATCTCTCCAGCTTTCATTGCAGGTTGTTCTTCTCCATTCTCAATAATCTTAATTTGAGAGTGAAAGAGTGGTTTTCCAGCAGAGCCTAGTTTGTTCAAACTGTCTTCGGGAGCTAGTGTAACAATTTGCGAAGCAGTTTCGGTCATCCCGTAGGTTTGAAAAACTGGAATATTATATTCCTTGCCTTTTTCTAATAAGACTTTTGGGGCTGGACCTCCACCTAATAACACACATCTGAGGCTTGCTGGATAGCGAAAATGAAATCTCTCAAGATGGTCCACCATTTGTGTAAGCATCGTACTAACAACCGATATCATCGTAACATTCTCTTCCATAATGGCACGATTTACTTTAATATGGTCAAATTGTTCTTGTACAATGACCTTCATCCCATAGATCACACTTTTCATAAGGATGGATAAACCACTAACATGGAAAAACGGAACACAAGCTAACCAGCAATCATCTTGATGTATACCAAGATTAAGTGCTGAGCCTATTGAACTCCAATAGTGATTGCCATAGGTTTGAATGACCCCTTTTGGCTTTCCGGTTGTCCCAGAGGTATACATAATCGTATCGATGTCCATCAAATTGAACTCCTCTTGGATTCTAACATTTTCGTCTGGTTGAATATCATATAAAGTATCAAATGAAAATACTGGGATGTTTATTACTATATGTAAGCTAGTTGAAAATGTGGAATCTGTTACCAGAAATTCAGTATTAGCATCTTGAAGCTGCCAAGCGATTTCATTAGCTGTTAATCTCGTATTAAGTAAAACTGTGACACCACCAAGGTATTTAATAGCATGAATGACTTCAATCATTTCAATGCTATTATGAGATAATAGCCCAACTTTTGTGCCCTTTTGAATGCCAAGCGTAGATAATCTGCCGGCCATCTGCAATACTTGTGTATGTAAACTTGAAAAAGTAATCTCCCGTTCTCCCATTTTGAGAGCAACACGATTTGGAGTTAAAAAGGCCCTTTGTAACAGCCAATTGGGAACTTCCTGCTGAACCAACATAGTGTACCTCCAATAGTAGAATAACTAAACATCCTTGTCCCCAGACGTTAATGGTCAGTTTTTCTGATGTAACGCTATAGATATAAATTCCTATAAGCTCAGAAAAGCTTGATGGCCTATGCCATCAAGCTTTCATGTTAATCTTAACCTTATGGGAAACGAGGGAATTGCTTAAAGTCTGGATTACGTTTCTCCTTGAAAGCGTCTCTTCCTTCTTTTGCCTCATCAGTTGTATAGTATAAAAGCGTTGCATCTCCAGCAAATTGCTGTAATCCTGCTAATCCATCAGTATCAGCATTCATAGCTGCTTTTATAAAGCGTAGAGCAGTTGGACTCTTTTCTAACATTTCTTTACACCATTGAACCGTTTCAGCTTCAAGCTGATCTAAAGGAACAACTGTGTTGACTAAGCCCATATCTAATGCTTCCTGAGCATTGTATTGGCGACATAAGAACCAAATTTCTCTAGCCTTTTTATGTCCTACGATACGTGCTAAGTAACCTGAACCGTATCCTGCATCAAAGCTTCCTACTTTAGGTCCAGTTTGTCCAAAAATTGCATTATCAGCTGCAATCGTTAAATCACAAACGATATGTAAAACGTGTCCTCCACCAATTGCATATCCAGAAACCATTGCTACAACAGGCTTCGGTATAACACGAATCAGTCTTTGTAAATCAAGAACATTTAAACGTGGGATTTGATCTTCACCAACGTACCCACCGTGTCCACGTACTTTCTGGTCTCCACCAGCACAAAATGCTTCATCGCCAGCTCCAGCTAATACAATAACCCCAATGTTTTGATCGTCACGTGCATAAGCAAATGCATCAATTAATTCCATTACTGTCTTAGGGCGAAATGCATTTCTAACCTCTGGACGATTAATGGTAATTTTAGCAATTCCATTATGTGTTTCATACAAAATGTCTTCATACTTTCTTTCTGCAATCCATTCTACTGTCATGAAAATTCCTCCTTAATGATTGTGGCTCAACACTTAAAAATTGATTTACCACAGCCTAGTGATTATTATTATGTAAAAACTCATCTACTATTTTACCAAAAACATCGGGTTGTTCCACATGTATGGCATGCCCAACTCTCGGAATTTGAAAAACAATAGCTTGAGGAATACGCTGCTTCATCTTTTCTGCAATCTCACAAAACTTTGGATCTAACTCACCACATAAAAGGAGTATGGGTTTTTTGATAGATGAAAGCTTGTCCCAGTATGATGGCTGAATGCCCGTTCCCATTCCTTTTAAACTGTTAGCAAGTCCTACAGGATTATTTCGGAGCCTTTGTTCCCGAATCTTATCTTTTACCTGCTTACTTAACATTTTTTGTGTTGAAAATAGAGGAATCTCCTCCCATTTGTTCACAAACGCCATGATACCATTGCTCAAAATGTCATCTGCTAATGTGTGATCTGCCTTTATACGAGTGAACCGTTCCTCTTCATCTATCAAGCCTGGTGAGCTACTCTCTAGTATTAATGATTCTACCTTACTAGGATACATAATAGAAAACGCTAATGCGACTCTACCTCCCATTGAATAACCAAGAAGGTGAACCTTCGTTATAGACAAATGATCTAAAAGGTCGTGAAGATCACCACAAACCTTTTCAAACGAGTATCGATGATCCACCTCTGGTGAATGAGTTTGTCCATGCCCTATTAGATCAAGTGCAATCACCTTATATCGCTTAGATAATGATTCAACTAGGAAAGACCAATTTTCTTTGCACCCAGTGAATCCATGCAATAATAGTATAGCTTGCCCCTCACCTTTTAGCATATAGGAATATGTGACACCATTCAACATAATCTCCATCGCTATATCTCTTGCAATCCATCTAATTGTTGAACTGCTTGATCCCATAGTTGACGGTGTAATAGTACATTCTGGCTACGATCTGTAGTAGGGACTTCAATTACTGATAGTTGCTTAGAGTTAAAACTAATGGAAACAGCCTCTTCAAACTCACCCCACGAGCTTACCCTAGAGAATTGTCCATCATACATGGAAACGACTTTTTCATAGTCTAAATCTACAGGCGTTCCAAACAACTGCTCAAAATTTTTCTCTTCCTTAGCTTGTGGTAAAAAGGAGAAAATACCTCCACCATTATTATTTACCAATACAACTGTAATAGGAAGGGAATGCATTTTACTAGCTAGTAATCCATTCAAATCATGATAGAAGGTAAGGTCTCCAACTAATAAAATTACTCTTTTTACCCTCGTGCTAATACCTAGAGCTGTCGAGATAATCCCGTCTATCCCATTTGCCCCCCTATTAGCAAATAAACGTATTCGTCTATCTTGAGCGAAGAAAAAAGTGTCAATATCGCGAATCGGCATACTATTACCGATAAATAAGCTCATATCTTCATCAAGCAGATTAACTAAGTGTCTAACTACATCTCCCTCAAAGTGAAAATCAGTTAGCTTAGAGCGCAAAATCGGTTTCACTACTTCGTTTGCAACTTTCCACTTATTTAGATATTCTGATTCCCTAGCTTGTGGAACAGCTTCAACCATCTTGCTAACCTGATGACAGAAGTCAATTTCATTCATATGTACAAAATGTGTCCCAGTGAAAGTTGGGTCTCTCCATCCTTCATCTTGATCAATAATAAACTGATGCGAAACATCTGATTGAGATATAAACTGCATTAACAGTTTCGATACAGGCATAGCACCGAATCTGATAATAACCTCAGGTTTCATAGCCTGAAACATTTTAGTGCTTTTTAAAATGGTATCATAGCAATCAATAATGCACTCTTTTGAATGAGTACCGCTTCTGACCTGAGACAAAGGATCAGCTATTACAGGATAACCTAAGACTTCTGCCAAAGATACGACAGCATCTGGAAACGCTTCTTGATCATGAGGACCACAAATGATGATCCCCTTTTTCTTATCTTGTATCTCCTGAATTAACGGAACCAGTTCCTCTGGAAGACTTTGCTTAGCATGAGAGTAAACTGCCTTTTCTATACCTATTAGGTTCCACTGAAGCTCCTCTAGATTGGGTAGAAGTGGCTCCCTTAAAGGAAAATTAAGGTGAACTACACCCGCTGGAGAAGATAAAGAAGTTGAAACCGCTCTAGTTGCAACACTATAAGCATAATGTAAGATATTAGTCGTACTTTCAGGTAAAGCCATTTCGACAAACCACTTACTGTATTTTCCATATAGTTCAATTTGATTAATCGCTTGTGGTGCTCCAACATCACGTAACTCATGCGGGCGGTCAGCTGTTAAAACAATGAGAGGTACCCTTGAATGGGTAGCCTCTACAATTGCTGGAAAATAGTTTGCAGCAGCAGTTCCGGAAGTACAAAGTAACGCAACTGGCTTTCTACTTGCTTTTGCTATACCTAAAGCAAAAAAAGCAGCAGAACGCTCATCAATGTTCATCCACGTTTTTATAGTAGGGTGCTCCTCCATTAGAATGGCAATGGGGGTAGATCTCGAGCCTGGACTAATGACTACATCTTCGACTCCAGCTCTCACTAGCCCTTCAATAAAGGTAGCTAAATAATGTGTTAATGCTAGTTGATTACCCATTCACTTTGCCTCCAATTGCAGTTAGCATTGGCTTAAACTTTATTTGGGTTTCCTCATATTCCATTACAGGCTCAGACTTCTCTACAATTCCACACCCTGCAAACAAGGAAGCCTCTTTTTGTCTAACAAGACCTGAACGAATGGCAACAGCGAACTCACCATTCCCTTTGCTATCAATCCAGCCGATAGGTCCTGCATACCAGCCCCGGTCTAAATGTTCCTGCTCCCTAATTTCAATAAGGGCTTTATCTTGAGGAAAGCCCCCCAATGCTGGCGTTGGATGCAGTTTCTCAACAATTGAGAGCAAATGAACATGTTCTCTAACCTTACCAGTAATTGGCGTGTAGAGATGTTGGATATCCTTTGCTTTAAAAATGACTGGCTCTTCCCCTGTCGTTAAACTTTCACAAACTTGCTCTAACTCTTGAGAGATCATTTCAACGACAAACTGGTGCTCCTCTAGATTCTTAACATCATGTAGTAACTCTTCCTCTAGACGTTGATCTTCTTCATCTGATTGTCCTCTTTTTATCGACCCTGCTAGGCAGGTAGAAAGGATAGATTGCTCTGTCTTTTTGATTAACCGCTCCGGAGTGGCCCCGATAAAAGTTGACGATCCACTTTCCATTGCAAAAAGATAGCTAGTCGGCTGATTTTGTTGAAGATAATATAGGATAGAGGCAATATTAAAATCTTCGTCTGAATAAAGCCTTAATTCTCTCGCTAATACTGCTTTTTCCAGAATGCCTGCATTTATATTTGAAATCACATTTTCTATTGAATTCATCCACTCTTTAACTTCCACTTCCTTCTCTATGAACGAGTGGTTTCGTGGAACAGTTTTCCTATTATCGGATCGTAATAAATTTTTCTGATCTTCGATAAGTTGCTGTGAAATCTTCTCTGGTTGATCTTGTGCTGTTACAATTTTATTGATTGTAAACCATGTATCTTCTTTTTCAATAGATAACATATATGTTGGTAAGTAAAATTTAGATTCTGGGAAGTCATTCCATAAGTCTGTGCGTTTCTTCTCAGGATCAAATGAAAAGCCACCAAATAGCTTAACTCCTATTGAGTGATTGGATTGGATAGAGGTTTGGATTAACTTTTTCCACTCTATTTCAATTTGCTCAAAGCGAGATACCTTTGAATCTGAAGTTGATATAACTTGTGATGCCCCAAGTCCTACAAACGTTGTAAACTGATCAGGTTCTTTCCAAAAGAAGCGTTCCCCAAAGAATTGTTTGTTTCCTGCTTGATAAAACATAAGGGGATCAACATAGTCAATACTCATACTTGAACTAACAAGTATAGGATGTCCAAGTTTACGGGCTTGGTCTATTCCTTCTTTGATGGTATCTAGTATGGATTTTTGTTGAGTGGTGATCATCACATTCCCCCCTAACCTAGTCATTTTACCGACATTTCTTTCATTAACTATATAAAAATACACCTGTCATTTCGGACTGTCAATAATAGTCCTACCGTTTCGATGATTCTTCCATATTTATATTGTATAGTTTTTGGCTTAAAGCATAAAGGAAAACGTTTCATTTCTTGTAAATAGATGTGCATTATTCCTTAATAAAAGCGTTGACACTCTTCCCTTCTTTACCTAAACTATATGTGATGTAGCTTAGAAAGAGGTGAAGCAGCTATGCAAACTGAAGTAAATCAAAATGCAAATTACCACCCAAAGAGACATAATTGGCGAGTATGGTGGACTTTAACTAGACCGCATACACTTACAGCTGCGTTTGTACCTGTTTTTATAGGAACAGCATTAGCTTTGCCATACACATCTATTAACGTACCTATGTTTATTATGATGTTGCTTGCTTGCCTAATTATTCAGGCAGCTACAAATATGATAAATGAGTATTACGACTTTAAACGTGGTTTAGATCACGAAGGTTCAGTTGGAATTGGTGGTGCGATTGTCCGAGAAGGCGTTAAACCACAAACAGTCCTAAGGTTAGCCTTCATCCTATTTGGAGTTGCTGCCTTAATTGGAATTTATATCTGTATCCAAAGTAGCTGGTGGTTAGCTGTAATTGGAACGATATGCATGGCCGCAGGTTATTTCTACACAGGTGGTCCAGTGCCGATTGCATATACACCATTTGGGGAAGCTGTTGCTGGATTATTCATGGGTAATATCATCATTCTGTTATCTTATTTTGTCCAAGCTGGCACCATTACACTAGAGAGCGTATTAATATCAATGCCCATTTCCATCTTAGTTGGTGCTATACTCTTGGCGAATAACATTAGAGATTTAGATGGCGATCAAGAAAATGGACGCAGAACATTAGCGATTATTGTGGGTCGTAAAAATGCGATTAAAGTACTTGCAGGAATGTTTATTGTTTCCTATTTATGGGTGATTGTCCTGATTCTTTTAAATATTGCTTCTCCTTGGCTCTTGCTTGTATTATTAAGCATCCCTAAGCCAGTTCAAGCAACAAAAGGATTTATTGGGAAAACCATTCCTATTCAGATGATGCCTGCAATGAAAGCTACTGCTCAAACAAATACAATATTTGGATTATTAGTATCAATTGGATTAATACTAGCGTACATTTTGTAACAGTCTACTCATGTAGGCTGTTTTTTTATTACATCTATGTTTTCTTTAACATGGTGCATACTAATGTTGAAGTAGTTTCGACTTCTTCTGATTTCTAATTAAACACCCTAAACACTATGAGAAAAGGAGGGAAACTCATGATATCTGCTCTCCAAATTGATAAGTTTAAACAACATTTACTTTCAGATAAGCAGGCAATAGAGAATCGCTTTGAAAAAGTTGGTCATTACGACCTTGAACGCGGTGCGATTCATGAATCAATGGGGGAATTATCTAGCTATGATAACCACCCTGCTGATGATGCTACCGAACTATTTGAGCGTGAAAAGGATATTGCCTTAAACGAGCATACAGAGAAGGAATTAAAAGATATCACGCATGCACTACAAGCAATAGAAGAAGGATCTTATGGCGTTTGTAAGGAATGTGGTAAGGAAATACCCGTAGAGCGTTTAGAAGCATTACCAACAGCCCTCTATTGTAAAGAACATTCACCAGAGCAACTAGAATCTCATGAGCGTCCAGTCGAGGAAGATATTCTTATGCCAGCCTTTGGTCGATTTGAATATGATGAATCAGAAGGTACTGCGTTTGATGCAGAAGATTCCTGGCAAGAGGTCGCTCGCTATGGTACCTCTGAGACACCATCTGATATTGACATGGAAGTAGAGCACTACAATGATGCCTACGTTGAATCAGAAGATCCAGTTGGATATGTAGAGGATTATGAGAATTTTATCGGAACCGATATAGAGGGTAAAAATATCACTGTGTATCCAAACCATCAACATAAATCATATGAAGATTTATTAGATGAAGCTGGAACTATGACGATATTTGGAGATCTTCCAGCAGGTGAAAAAGAACCTTATACAGAGGAAGGTCAGGATTATTACCGTTAAGTAGCAATGAAAAAAAAGCAGTCCTTTTAAGGACTGCTTTTATATGTTGGATTATAGTTTGTTTACGTTAGCAGCTTGAGGTCCGCGGTTACCTTCAACGATTTCGAAGCTAACTTCTTGGCCTTCTTCTAAAGTTTTGAAACCTTCACCTTGGATTGCTGAGAAATGTACGAATACGTCATCTCCACCGTCAACTTCGATGAATCCGAAACCTTTTTCACTGTTAAACCATTTTACTTTACCGTTTTGCATAATTTTGCCTCCTAGAAACGGTGCCTAATGACACCAAAAATATCTCCCGAGAAGATAGAAAAGAAACAAACAGAAAAAACCTTCAAGAATATATGTGTTTGAAAGCAAATCCTTACCAAACACAACACATTCATGAAGGTATGATCTTCTTACTTTCTTACTTTTCATCCTTGCTCGATAGTATCTAAACTATATCATAGGTAAATTTTTACGTCAATGAAAAAAGTGCCATTACCATTGACAAATCCCGATGTTACTGGATGATGCTATTAATATACCTTAACCTTGTTCAAGTGCCAAATATTGTCTGCATATTCCTGAATAGTTCGGTCACTGGAAAAATAACCGGACTTTGCAATATTGATGACACTTTTTTCAAACCAAGCATCCTTGTTTTCATAAACTCCACTCAACTTTGCTTGGGCTGCACAATAAGATGAGAAATCTTTTAGCACAAAAAATTCATCATTTTGCATCAGAAGAGAATCATAAATCATCTCAAAGTCTGAGCCGGTGTTAGGAAAAAATCCATTGATTAATTGCTCCAAAATCGTTTGAATATGTTTATTATGATGATAATAATCTAATGATCGATATCCACCATTTTGATAATAATTTAACACTTCTTCAGGAGTTAGCCCAAATGTAAAGATATTCTCTGCACCAACTTCATCACGAATTTCAATATTAGCTCCGTCCAAGGTACCCATTGTTAGAGCACCATTCATCATAAACTTCATATTCCCTGTACCGGATGCTTCTTTACTAGCAGTCGATATCTGTTCACTCACATCTGTAGCAGGAATAATCTCCTCTGCTAATGATACGCGATAATTCTCTAAAAACACCACTTTCAAATATGGATTAACTTTTGGATCATGATTAACTTTATCTGCTACTGAATTTAGGAGTTTTATGACCTTTTTAGCATAATAATAACCTGGTGATGCCTTTGCTCCAAAGATAAAAGTTCTAGGATGTATCTGGTAACTAGAATCTTCCTTTAAGCGATTATATAAATACATGATATGAAATACATTAAGAAGCTGTCTTTTATAAGCGTGGAGCCTTTTAACCTGTACATCAAAAATGGATTGCTCATCCACCACAATACCTGTTTGATCCTTAATTCTTTTGGCTAGGATTTTTTTTCTAAACTGCTTTACTTCCTGAAGATCTTTTCTAAAAGATTCGTCTTTTGCATATCCCTCGAGTTCAGTAAGCGTACTTGGCGTTTGAACCCATTGATCTCCAATTGCATCTGTTATAAGTTGAGTTAACTCTGGATTTGCTTTAATAAGCCAGCGACGATGTGTGATACCATTTGTCTTATTGTTAAAGCGCTGTGGATAGATCTCGTAAAAATCCTTCATTTCACGATGCTTTAATATCTCAGAATGAATCTTAGCCACTCCATTAGTGGAATGGGTACCTACGATTGCTAAGTGTGCCATTTTTACAAGCTGGTGAGATATAATGGCCATTCTTTCAATACGTTCCCAGTCATCCGGATACAAATCCCAAAGCTCCTGACAAAACCTCTCGTTAATCTCCTCCACGATCATATAAATTCTTGGTAGTAAGGGTTTAAAGATATGAACGGGCCATTTCTCTAGCGCCTCAGACAACGTTGTATGGTTTGTGTAGGAGATAGTCTTCGTCGTGATGTTCCACGCTTCATCCCATCCTAGGCCCTCTTCATCTATTAGAATTCTCATCATCTCTGGTATCGCTAAAACAGGATGCGTATCATTTATATGGATCGCGATATAATGATGAAGATCTAATAAGGAATGATGCTGTTTACGATAAGATTGAATAATACTATTTAAGCTAGCCGCAACTAAGAAGTACTGTTGCTTAAGGCGTAGGATTTTTCCTTCATCGTTTGTATCATCAGGATAAAGAAACTCAGAAACTGCTTCAGTATCACGCTTATACTTTAATACGTCCCGATGAATGGGGTATGGGGCAGGCTCTGCGCTCCAAAGTCTAAGCATATTAACAGTCGAAGTTTTATAACCAATAACTGGCATATCATAAGGGACTGCTGAGATCGTCTCTGCCTGAACATGCCGAAATCTAAGTCGATTGTTTTCCATATAAGATTCAACCTTGCCCCAAAAATTAACCGGGACTGCTTTATCAGCTCTTTTGACTTCCCATACGTTTCCATGTCTTAGCCATTGTTCTGGTAGTTCTACCTGATATCCATCAACGATCTTCTGATCAAACAATCCGTGCTTATAACGAATCCCAAAGCCGTGTCCGGGAAGATTAAGCGTGGCTAACGAATCTAGAAAACATGCTGCAAGCCTCCCCAATCCCCCATTACCGAGTCCTGCATCAATTTCACATTCTTCGAGAGCACTTAACTCAATCCCTAACTCACGAAGTCCTTCCTCACACAAATCCCTTACACCTAAATTTAAGAGATTGTTCCCCAGAAGTCTCCCTAACAAAAATTCTATTGATAAGTAATATACCTGTTTTTCCTTATTAGTACGATATTTCTCATTCGTTTCAATCCAATTTGTACTAATGGTCTCTCTCACTAGTTGACCTAAAGCGTGATATTGTTCACTAACCGTTGTATCTTCAAAACGTTTACCATACATCATTTCTAGCTTTTGTAAATATGCCTGCTTAAACTGTTCCTTGCTTGAGAACATGCTGTTCACTCCTAACAGGTTTGCATAATTTAGAATAAAGCTGATTGTATATAAACGCAGATTGACTCCAGCTAAAGTCCTGACTCATTGCTTGTTTTAGAATATTGGACCAATGCTGTTTGTCATGATAAAACGAAATAGCTCTCTTAATTGTAAATAGCATGTCATGAGCATTAAAATGCGTAAAACTAAAGCCATTTCCTAGCTGGGTAATTTCGTTATAAGAATGTACAGTATCATTTAATCCCCCTGTTTCTCTGACGATGGGAACTGTACCATATTTCATAGCAATCATTTGACCTAAGCCACAAGGTTCAAATTTAGATGGCATTAAAAACAAATCAGCACCAGAGTAAACCAAGTGGGCAAGTTTTTCATCGAAACCTATAAAAGACCTTACTTGGTCTGGATATGTGTATGTCATCTCCTTAAAAAAATGTTCAAAAGTTTCATCTCCTGTACCTAGAATAATAAATTGAACATTTTCCTCCATGAGCTCATGAAACATATGTGTAACTAATTCTAATCCCTTTTGTTTTGTTAAACGGCTAATCAATGCGACAATCGGAACATGTGGTTCCTCTGGCAGTTTAAAATAGCGTTGAAGAGCAGTTTTATTTATTGCTTTGTCTCGAATGGTTTCAAACTGATAAGGGGCTGGAATATAAGGATCGTTAGCAGGATTATAAAAGCGATCATCAATCCCATTTAAAATTCCTATTAGTTGATCACCTTTTTTCCGCAATAAGCCATCCAGTCCTTCACCGAAATACTCTGTTTTGATTTCTTCACAGTAAGTGGGACTTACAGTTGTTACATAATTTGAACTAACAATTCCAGCTTTCATAAAACTAACTAGATCATGAAACTCTAGATAGTCCTTTGTAAAATATTTGCTATTTATATTTAAAAGTTCATGTAATGTTTCCTTTGGAAAAAGCCCTTGAAAATGAAGGTTATGAATCGTAAAGACGGTTTTTATATTCCAATAGGCTGGTAACTCTTGATAATATTCATGTAGTAAGAAAGGTATAATACCTGTGTGCCAATCATGACAATGTAAGATGTTAGGAGATTGAAATAAGTATGGTATTGCCTCCAGAGCAGCCTTACTAAAGAATGAAAAACGCTCGCCATCATCGAAAAATCCGTACAAGGCATCGCGTTTAAAATAGTATTCATTATCAATAAAATAATAAGTCACACCATCTTCTTCTAGCCATTTAATGCCTGCATATTGCTTACGCCAACCAACCTCAACATCAAAACTGTCTATGTATTCCATTCGACTCTTATATTCTGTTGAAATGGAGTCGTATAAGGGCATAATAACAGAAACATTTGTCCCTAAGTCTATTAGCTCCCTAGGAAGAGAACCAGCAACATCTGCTAATCCTCCTGTTTTAGAGAAAGGTAAGCATTCTGACACGGCAAATAATACATTCATGAATTCATCAACTCTCCCTGGACTACACCCTTTTCTAGCACAAGTGGTGCATGAGGGTTGCCTATTAGTTGTAAGTTAGGCCCCACTTTTACATCTTTATCACAAATCACTGTCTCTAATAGACAGTTTTCATAGATTTGACTTTTCTGCATAACAATACTATTCTTAACAACCGTTCCTTTCCCAATCGTAACCCCTCTAAATACAATACTATTTTCTACATGCCCATTAATCGTACACCCATTGGCAATAAACGAGTTTTTAACTGTCCCACCGTCCACATATCTTGTTGGCGGTTCATCCTTTACTTTCGTATAGATTGGTCGCTTATTCGTAAATAATTCTTTCCAAATCTCTGGTCTTAACAGCTCTAAACTATGAAAATAATAGGCTTCAATGGATTGAATAAAGGCAACATATCCGGTATATTCATAGCTCTGAATATGATACACACCACGGTTGTCTAGAATAACATCGGATAGATACGTATACCCTGATTTTTTATATTTACAAAATAGTTCAAGTAAGAAGCTCTTCTTTAGTAAATACATGTTCAAGGATTTACCATTCTTTCTTACACAAGTAATATCGGCCTGGGTCTCTTTATGGCGTCTAAGGACGTCACGATAATCAAGATTGGCGACCACTTGGCAGTTAGCAATAACAACATATTCCTGACTACTTCTTAAGAAATAATCGATATTAGCCTCCATATGTGGGAAAGACCCAAAACCCATCTGACACTCATTTTCATGTTCCGTTGGGGGGAAAAAGAATAAACCATCTTTCTTACGATTCAAATCCCAGTGCTTTCCAGACCCAATATGATCCATCAAAGATCGATATTGATGTTTAGGGAATATTGCCACGCTACGGATACCTGAATTAACCATATTGGATAAAGCAAAATCTATTAAGCGGTATCTTCCACCAAATGGAATGGCAGATACTGATCGTTTACCAGTTAATGACTGAAGAGACTCGCTGACTGTTGAAGCATCTATTAAACCCATCATTGTATCTTTCATATTCTGTCCCCCTTATTGTTTACTGACCTTACAAGCTGAGACCATTTCTTCTGACACAAGAATTATATCTTCGGCAGAATCTCCTCCACCAATAGAGGTATCACTTTCAACTCTCATTCCAGATGGAACAATAGCTCGTTCAATATGGACATTTTCTCCAATCCAAGCATCTGGCATAATGACAGAGTCTTTGACAGAGGAACCTTTTCCAATATGTACCCCTTGGAATAGTACGGAATGATTTACATCTCCCTCAATGACACACCCTTCATTAATCAGCGATTGGTCAATATTCGCTTCTGGTGAGATATACTGTGGTGGTTGATTAGGATTTACTGAATATATTCGCCAGGAATGATCATATAAATTTAGCTCTGAATCATTCTCTAATAAATCCATATTGGCTTCCCAAAGACTCTTAACTGTTCCTACATCCTTCCAGTAACCCTTAAATGGGTAAGCTAACAATTTCTTTTGGTTTTTGAGTAATAGGGGAATTACATCTTTACCGAAATCATGGCTTGATTGGGGATTCGATTCATCTAATTCTAAAAACCTTTGTAAAATTGGATAGGAGAAAATATAAATTCCCATCGAGGCTAAGTTACTTTTTGGCATTGAGGGCTTCTCATCAAATTCTATAATATTCATGTCTTCATCCGTATTCATGATACCGAATCGACTTGCCTCCTCCCAATCCACTTCCTTTACAGAAATGGTAACATCTGCACCTTTTTCTATATGATAGTCAAGCATTTCAGCATAGTCCATTTTATAAATGTGATCGCCGGACAAAATTAATACATAATCAGGATTATACTGATTGATATAATTCATATTTTGATAGATGGCACTTGCCGTACCTGTATACCATCTCATGCTGTCAGACTCAGTATATGGAGGTAAAACAGTAACTCCTCCATGTCTTCTATCCAAATCCCAAGTGCTCCCAATCCCAATATAAGAGTTTAGAACAAGAGGCTGATATTGAGTTAATACTCCCACAGTATCAATCCCTGAGTTCGTACAATTACTTAGTGAAAAATCGATAATTCTATATTTCCCCCCAAAGGGAACTGCCGGTTTGGCTAAGCTTTCTGTTAGGGAATTCAATCTACTCCCTTTTCCTCCTGCCAGTAACATAGCCACACAATTGCGATCAACCATATACGTAAATCTCCTCTCACCGAAAATATTTGTAATTATATTAAATATGCCTAGAGAGTTGCTTAGATGTCACAAATCTAATAGTTACATTGAACCAAAATGAACCCTACATAAGAATGGCAAAGTTGGGTATGTATTTAAGTTACAACTGATATTATCCTTGCAAATGGGTATATCTGTATATAAGTTTCGTATGACAAACTTTTCATGGAATAGCGAAAAAAATAAGAATAAAAAGAAAAAGAGGAGATTTTGTAGAAAGGCAAAATGCAATAGACTGAAAGGAAAGTAAAGAAAGATGTGTAGAAAGTGTTTAATAGAGACGTAAAGAACGAGTTTAATAGAGGAAGTAGAGTCTAAACCTGGAGAGAGACTAATAGAAAAAAAGACAAATAAAAAAGCATTGCAAAATGCAATGCTTAGGTGATGACCCATACGGGATTCGAACCCGTGTTACCGCCGTGAAAGGGCGGTGTCTTAACCGCTTGACCAATGGGCCATAATATATGAGACTGGCGGAGAAGGAGGGATTTGAACCCTCGCGCCGCGTGAACGACCTACACCCTTAGCAGGGGCGCCTCTTCAGCCACTTGAGTACTTCCCCAAAATATGGCTCCACCAGTAGGATTCGAACCTACGACCCTTCGGTTAACAGCCGAATGCTCTACCGCTGAGCTATGGTGGAATAAAGATCACTTTTTAGTAAATATATTATGGTGGGCCTAAATGGACTCGAACCATCGACCTCACGCTTATCAGGCGTGCGCTCTAACCAACTGAGCTATAGGCCCAAGCCTTAACTTTTAATTATAATTTTAATGGAGCGGGTGATGAGAATCGAACTCACGACATCAGCTTGGAAGGCTGAGGTTTTACCATTAAACTACACCCGCAATTGGCTGGGCTAGCTGGATTCGAACCAACGCATGACGGAGTCAAAGTCCGTTGCCTTACCGCTTGGCTATAGCCCAATCACGTATGATGAAAAAATATGGGGCGACCGAAGGGAATCGAACCCTCGAATGTCGGAACCACAATCCGATGCGTTAACCACTTCGCCACGATCGCCATAATTGTCATACATGGCAGGGGTAGTAGGAATTGAACCCACACCGGAGGTTTTGGAGACCTCTGTTCTACCTTTAAACTATACCCCTAAAGGAAAGTTATTCTGCCTAGAAATAGTGATGGTGGAGGGGGACGGATTCGAACCGCCGAACCCGGAGGGAGCGGATTTACAGTCCGCCGCGTTTAGCCACTTCGCTACCCCTCCACTTTTGCAAATTATTTTTTTGATTATTTCTGGTGCCGGCTATAGGATTTGAACCCACGACCTACTGATTACAAGTCAGTTGCTCTACCAACTGAGCTAAGCCGGCATATTAGAAATCTTTACTAACTGGATATATTTGCTGGTACTGTCGTCCCAATCTCAGGAAGACTAATCAAGTAGCCTCTCGATTGGTACGCTGAAGCTTTCGCTTTGAAGATTATTCGGCGTGCTCTACCAACTGAGCTAAGCCGGCAAACATATAACATAATATAAAGGTGGCTCGGGACGGAATCGAACCGCCGACACAAGGATTTTCAGTCCTTTGCTCTACCGACTGAGCTACCGAGCCATCTATTGAATGTAGATTGTTAAAGTTAACCTTTTGCATTGGGGCAAAGCTTCGTCCCAATCTCAGAGGGATAATTCAAGTAGCCTCTCGATTGGTACGCTGAAGAATATTCATGAAGATTATTCGAGCGTGCTCTACCGACTGAGCTACCGAGCCATCTATGAATTTTCAATAGATAATGGCGGTCCCGACGGGAATCGAACCCGCGATCTCCTGCGTGACAGGCAGGCATGTTAACCGCTACACCACGGGACCATTTGGTTGCGGGGGCAGGATTTGAACCTACGACCTTCGGGTTATGAGCCCGACGAGCTACCAGACTGCTCCACCCCGCGATAATATCAATACTTCTTTTTGTTATACATACCTTATTTCCACTAATCAAAGTAAAAATATGGCGGAGGAAGAGGGATTCGAACCCCCGCGGGTTTTGACACCCCTGTCGGTTTTCAAGACCGATCCCTTCAGCCGGACTTGGGTATTCCTCCGTAATTTACAATGGTGGACCTTGTAGGACTCGAACCTACGACCGGACGGTTATGAGCCGTCTGCTCTAACCAGCTGAGCTAAAGGTCCATTATACTTTTTTTTGGTATATAGCGGCGGAGGGAGTCGAACCCACGACCTCACGGGTATGAACCGTACGCTCTAGCCAGCTGAGCTACACCGCCATATTAAAAAGTATTATGGGAAAAGTTATATTGCTTTCGCAAAAAAACTTTGGTGGAGCCTAGCGGGATCGAACCGCTGACCTCCTGCGTGCAAGGCAGGCGCTCTCCCAGCTGAGCTAAGGCCCCATCATTGTAAAGAATATGGTCGGGAAGACAGGATTTGAACCTGCGACCCCCTGGTCCCAAACCAGGTGCTCTACCAAGCTGAGCCACTTCCCGTTTAAACATGGCGCGCCCGAGAGGAGTCGAACCCCTAACCTTTTGATCCGTAGTCAAACGCTCTATCCAATTGAGCTACGGGCGCTAAGAAAGTTATTTTGCTATCGCAAAAAACTTTGGTGCCGAGGACCGGAATCGAACCGGTACGGTAGTCACCTACCGCAGGATTTTAAGTCCTGTGCGTCTGCCAGTTCCGCCACCCCGGCAATACATTATTTGGAGCGGAAGACGGGATTCGAACCCGCGACCCCCACCTTGGCAAGGTGGTGTTCTACCACTGAACTACTTCCGCAAAATTTAGTAATTATGATCTTATTTTAAAATTTTTATGGTGCGGATGAAGGGAGTCGAACCCCCACGCCGTAAGGCGCTAGATCCTAAGTCTAGTGCGTCTGCCAATTCCGCCACATCCGCGCACCAAATGGTGAGCCATGAAGGACTCGAACCTTCGACCCTCTGATTAAAAGTCAGATGCTCTACCGACTGAGCTAATGGCTCAAATAAAATATGGTGGAGGATGACGGGATCGAACCGCCGACCCCCTGCTTGTAAGGCAGGTGCTCTCCCAGCTGAGCTAATCCTCCAATAGAAGTCATTTTATATTTAGAAGATTAATATAACACGTCTACACAATACGTTCAACGTGAACTTTCTTCCATTTAATCGAATATGATATACACTTTAGTTAGTGGATAATTAATATAGCATGCTCAATAGAATATTTCAATAAAAAATGTTTTTCTAATAATGATCACAAGGACCATTGCTTGGCGACGTCCTACTCTCACAGGGGCAATGCCCCAACTACCATCGGCGCTGAAGAGCTTAACTTCCGTGTTCGGAATGGGAACGGGTGTGACCT